>JALNYN010000022.1 GCA_023229825.1 Minisyncoccota bacterium | reverse complement strand
AGTGCCGGCCTCAAAATATCCGGTCTTCACAAAAGATGTTCCCGCGCCGGTAATGGTCCAGAGATCATCCCCGGCATCAAGTCCGTGGGAAGCGGCGATGGTAATTTTATCCGTAACCATGACAGTATTCGCACCCGTCTTGGTCGTCGTTGCTACCGTCGAGCCATTACCGAAAGTGAGATCATAGAATTGCCAGTTATTCGCTCCTCCAAAATTTCCTCCTGCGTTCAAGGTAACCGTTCCTCCCGTCATATTGAAAATGGCATTTCCGGAAACATTGGCGCCCGATACCGTCAAACTTCCCGTTCCGCTTATTGTTCCCGCGGTCGGAGTAAGCGTATTTGAAACCGTGACCGGTCCGTCGAGCGACCAGCCTCCCCCTGTTCCATCAAAGGTCAGGTCCCAGAAGGCCGGAGCGGCGACGCCGATTATGGACTTTCCGGTCGTGGTCGCCGTAAAGGTAAAAGTCGAATTGGCCGCGGTAAATGTTGAGCCGGCATCCTTTTGGAAATTTCCGCCGATCGAATGCGATTCGGAACCTGTCGCCGTAAAGATCGAACTGTTTCCAATATGCAAACGCCCGTCATAAATGTTCCCCGAACCGCCGGACTGGAGGGTGATGTTCCCACCCGGAACAAATGTTTTGTTATCCCAAATATGGAGTTCCGTTTCCGGCGCGACAACGAGTGCGCTGGGGCCGACCGTCGCAGTAAAAGGAATGTCCGCATCGTCGCTCGAATCATAAAATGCCATGTCCGCGATCGTCATACCTTCCGTATTTTCATGTCGGACAATGACGCGGTTCTCATAAATATTTATTCCCGAAAGGTTTCCCGTCGGAGTTTTTGTTATGGTCGCTCCGCGCGAGCCGCCCCCTGTGTTCAGATAAACGATCAATGACACATCGCCCGTAAACGCCACATTTGGGATACTATAGGTTCCGTCTATCTCGCTGCAGTTTCCGGTATACGACGAGCCTCCTTCGACGACGATCTTTACGACATTCGGAGTCGCGCATGTGGAGAGGGCGGGAGAAACTTCTTCACCGGTGAATACTGTTCCGCCAACGGTAACTTCATATCCTGAATCGTCCCACTTGATGTACCCGGGATTTCCCCCCGGATCGACATCGAATGATTCACCGCTGACATTTCCATACGAATTTCTGAACCACCAGTTCGAGGTAGCCGTTCCGGTTTCGGTAACGTTGTTTCCTCCGATCGGCGTAGTGGTCGCAAAGCGTACGCGCCAGATCTGTTTCAAATTATTTGCGGCAAAACTGATCGTAGTTGACGCAACCGTGATCATACTGCCGTCGTCGATGGAAAGTTCAAAATCTCCGTCATCAAGCGACGTGATGGTAGTTGTTCCTAAAATATTCAAACCGTTTACATCCGTATTTCGGAATTGATAGTACTGCGCGTTCAGCGTTCCGCCGGTAATGCTTATGGAATAATTTCCCGAGCCTTGATTGTCTATGGTCGTCGAAGCGGTTGCGCTTCCCAGCATTTCGAGCGTTCCGCCGGAGAACAAGGCAGACGCGCCGGACGCAAAACGAACATCAACACTGCGCGATCCTGCGCCGAGCGCGGTGCCGTCGAAATCTTTCGCGTAATCCCAATATTCAGATCCGGAATTTCTGGAGTAGTTTCCCCAGATGTAAAGATCGCCGTCAACCGATCCGTGATCCTGTAAATAGAGATATCCGGACGGATCGACCGAATATACGGCATTCGCGGACGTGTTCCATCCGCTCACTTTCGTGTTCGCTCCGATCTTCAGAGTGCTGTACACATCCGATCCGCTCGTCTTCGCATTCATGCTGTAGGTCGTTCCGGAATTCAAATAGAGCGTTGATCCGGTCCACGTCGTCGGAACGTCTCCTACGATATTGGTGAATGTTCCGTCGACCTCAAAGGTTGTTCCTGATGTTTGGACAAAAGTGTCCGCTGCGGTCAGATTGAAATTATTCGTCGTCGTCGCATTCGCGGAAACCGTCCATCCGCCGAGAGCGTTGTTGAGCGTGAGCGTGTAAAATGGCGAGCTTCCCGGATCGACGGTTTTTCCGGTCGTTCCCGCATTCATGAGAACGGTTCCATTCGAGTGGGCAAACGTTCCGCCGGACACGATGTACGAACCGGCCACGCTGAGCGTTCCGGTCGGATTCGTCACCGCCCCATCCTCGATCGTATAATTGCCGAGAATCGTCGGGCTCGCCGTGGTGATGGTCCAGCCGCCCGTTCCGTCGAACGTTAAATTATTAAAAGAAGAAGTTCCGGGAGTGACAGACTTCCCGCCGGACATTGCCGTCATTTTTACCGTGCCGCTATTGTGAGTAAACGTTCCGCCGGGACGAATGAAGGATCCGCCGACTGCAAGCACGCCGGAAGGCAGGGTTACACCACCCGCGGAAATAGTGAGATCGTTCGTCGTCGTCGCATTCGTATCGGTCATCGTCCACGACCCCCCCGTTCCATTAAAGATAAGGTTATAAAAATCCGACCCTCCTCCCTTCACGGACTTTCCCGCAGAAGTCGAGGTCATGCGAAGCGTGGCACTTGAATTATCAAAAGCTCCTCCGTTATTAAGATAGGATCCTCCGACCGCGAGAGAGTTGGAAGGCAGCGTGACCGTTCCGGAGGTAATGGTGAGATCGTTCGTCGTCGTCGCGTTCGCCGCGGTAAATTGCCACGCACCGCCAACGCCTTGGAAAGTAACTTTATAGAATGAGGATGCGCCGGTCGCGATCGTGTGCCCCGCGGTCGTCGTGCTGAAAGTAACCGTACCGGTTCTCGGCACGAACGCATTATTATTTTCCCAGTTGCCGGTAACCTCTATCGAGAAATTTCCCGAGTTCGCGTCGAGCACATCGTCCGACCCGATGGTGATATTGGTCGCTTTTACGTTGGTTCCAAATTGCACGGTCTTCGAAGTCCCGTCGACAACAACAATACCGATATCTTGCTTGGATGCGGTGCTGTCGGACCACGTTTTTGTTCCGGAACCGCTGAAGGTGACATTCGCCGTTCCTTTCGTCCAGCCTCCGTTCGCTCCGATGGAAAGATTTCCGCGAATATCAATGGCGTTCCCTCCGTTTTGATCGAGCGTACCGTAAGTAACAGAAAGATCATTTGTCACGACGAGCGCCGATCCAAGACTCCATACCGCCGTTCCGGATGACTGTCCAAGGGTAAGATTGTAAAAATCGTAGCTGGTGGCATCGGTAGAATTTATGGTTTCTGTTCCCGATGCCGCTCTCATGATCACTGAACCGGTGCCCGAAGTAAAACTTCCGCTGTTCGTCCACGATCCATACACATATATAGTATTGGCATCCGCATTCAGAGAGCCTTTGATGACCATATCATGCGTCGTCACATTTCCCGAGTTCTCGCTATCCGGACGATACGTATTTCCGATCTTCACGTAGAGTTTTGCATCGGTACATCCGGTAATGACGTAACAAACGACGAGATCATTTCCCGCATCGACATCGTTAAAAATATCTTCATTGGATGAAACAGAATTATCGTACGCGCTTATATCCGCATTGGTGATGATCTGATTATCATCAGAACCGATCGAAAGATGCCGCTCAAACATGCTCATTCCTTCCATATCAAGAGTGCCGTCATATTTCGCAATGCCGACCGCTTCGTTCGAGTCATTCGCTCCGGACACAAAAACGGTTATCACGTCGCCTTCCGCCGCATTCACATTTTGAATGGTCCACGTTCCGGTACCGGAGATCGTTCCGGTCTTTCCGGTTTGAAGAATGCCATTCTTTGCCACGGCGACCATTCCGCTCGTCACATTTGTCGTCTCATCATACTGTTTAATGGTTCCTGAGATCGTAATACCGGCCGCCCATGTAATGGTCCAATCTTGAATGGACGGACAATTTCCCGCGCTCGCGCATGTGAAGTTCGCAACCATTCGTATTTGTCCGTAAGTGGTCTTATCGAGCGGTCGAATATTGATCGGCAGCGTACTGGTGCCGACATCATTATCGGCGAGATCGCTGTTAGGAATAAGCGTCCATGATCCGGTACCGCTATTATAGTATTCGATCTGATAGAGCAAAGATGACCCGGCAGGTGTCGTTTGCGAAGTGGTCGCCGTGTTCCAGAAAGGCCCATCGCCGTCGGTAAAGGAAATGGCGGATGAAGTTAAACGGCCGGTCAAAGATTCATTGGCGGCAGCTATCATGAAGGGCTCCCCGAACGGACTTACCGTTACGGAAGGAACGGTTTCGAGAGACTGAAGCGGAGAGGACCATGCCGTTCCATTCCATGATGAAAAATCATATCGTCCGTTAACATCGTCGAACCACAAAGAGAGAAGCAGTCCGTCGCCGGTTCTTCTCATTTGTCCGGTAAATGAATCTTGGATCGTGGAAAGCGCCGCTCCTCCCGCCCATGCCGCCCCGGTCCAATAATTTTGTATCGCATTCGATGTGTCGGAATACGCCGCCATAAGATAACCGTCGCGCCCCGTACTCGTTTCGTACTCGCAATCGATCGGTCGTCCGGTTTTGGCATTTCCGGCACCGGTAAGCTCGGTATTGGTTCCAAAGGCTGATCCGTCCCAGAAAACCGTACCGATATCAACGTCATGATCAATATAACAAAGCGCCATATTGTCCGTGCCCGCGTCGCGCTTAAGCGTACCCCATTCAAAGTCGTCTCCGCCGCCATTCGGAAAACTGCGCGCGGTCGCCGCTGCCCCCGGTATCGGACTCCATGCCGTTCCATTCCAGCTTCGCCACAGGAATCCGCTCGTTCCGGTATTGCTCGACAGTGCGATCGCCTGGCCTCCGCTCTCCTCATACTCGACAGACATTCCTTCATTCGCGGTTTCGGTCATAGCTCCGAATGTTGCGGCATTCCCCCACGTTGATCCGCTCCACACCTGTGCTTCATATGCCAACCCCGTTCCTCGGGTCATGGCTATAATTTCGTTTGAAGATGCAACGGGATCCGAAGCCATTTTTATCCAGTTGCAATTCGTAGCGGTTGCGACATTGACCGCGCCTGATTCAAACCAGCTCGTTCCGTTCCATTTGTAATAAGTCGGATCGGGATCACCATCGCACGCCACCACCACGGCATCGCCGGTGTTTGATTCATAAGCGACATCCACTCCGCGCGCACTGGTATTGGAAAGCGCGTTCGCGATCGTCTGCATATTCCCCCATGCTCCGTTTTTGTACACTTGAGCTTTCACCGCCGCATCTTCTCCGATGGTCGCCATAACGTATTCTTCCCGTTTCGGAGATTCTTTCAAAACTACCCATTTGATCGTGGACCCGACTGACGATGCGCTTAACTCCGCACCCCATGCAGTTCCATTCCATACGCGATAACGCGGAGTTTGAACGGCTCCTTCGGCGTACGCGGCTATCGCTTCCCTGGCCGTGCTTGAAACGGCGGCGGAATTCGAGGAAGATTCGGTATTAGAAAAAGTATCCGTGTCAAATTGATCGTCCGTCGTTTGATGCCATGTTGAAGTCGTGACGCTTGTATCGATCGTAAAACTTCGAGCATCGGACCAGAGAGAATACGCATTTCCTCCGAGAGGATCCTTTGCCCTCACACGCCACCAATACGTGTTGCCATTCACCAAAGCATCAGCTGTCTTTATCGTAAAACTGATGTTATCTTCTGAACTGAATGGATCAGTATCTCCCGGAGAAGTAACGTTCGCAAACCCCGACGGCGAGGCATCGCTCGAGTTGCGCGTAGTCGGCGAAGCGAACGTCGGCGATGAAGCCCACTGGAATTGATATTCCAGATCGTCGCCTTGCGGATCGCTTGAAGAGAACATGAAAGTCGGAGTGGTCGTCCCAACCTTTTCATTATTGAAGAGCGTATCGGGAACCGGCGTCGCAACGCGAGATCCCCAGGATATCGTCCAATCAAGTATCTGCGCAGAAGCTCCGGTGGCAGTAAAGAGCGCTTCGATTCTTAACGTTCCATAGGTCGACTCATCCAGACTGAGTAAGCTTACGCCCGCCGAAGCGGTCAGCCCGGTCGAATTGCCGGCGATATCCGAATCAGGAATAAGCGTCCATGCTTCACCGGAAGTGTAATACCATAACCGGAGTTTGACCGTACTTCCCGCGGGGGTCGTACTGCTCCACGAAAGCGTTCCCCACGAAGTCGCCGTGCTGTTGCTTCCGGAACTGAATACGATCGATGTGCTTGTCGCCGTTCCGGACGTGCCGGGTGTAATGAGGTCGATCAAATTTCCCGTCGAAGACGCGCGCGTTCCGGAAAAAGAATCGGTCGCAAACTGTGCATAGGTCGTTTGGAACCAAGTCGAGATCGTCGCCGAAGTATTGACGGTAATGCTTTGCGCGGTCGTCCACGAAGCAAAGGTATTCGCTCCGGAAGGATCAATGGCTCTCACTCGCCACCAATAGGTGGTCGCATTCGAAAGCGAAACGCTCGGTATGAACTCGATTCTATTGCCATTATTATAAGGCGCTTTGTCCGCGGGAATAGTCAGGTTGTTGAAATTCGCGGGTGTGCTCGTCGAAGTATTGTCAATGACCGGCGAACTGAAATCCGCATTATCGTCGATCTGCACTTGATAATGCATATCGTTAGCCTCCGGATCGACGGAATAAAACTCGAATGAAGGAGTCGTATCCGACACTGTTTCATTATCGAATGGAGTATAGATCGTTGATGCCGCAGGGGCGCTATTCGTTATCAACTCGGCGTAGGTATTATAAGTATAGAGTGCCGTATCATCGGGATATGCCATGCGGAAACAATAGTGGGTCGCAGGCGCGGCCATATTATTCTCCAAGACAAAATCCCATTCGCCATTCGTATTCTTGTCGATCTGAACCGGATTAACGGCGGAATCGCTTTCCTCTTCATAACTCTGAGCACTTGCGGAAAGAGGAAGAACCGTCTGCGATAATGAGTCGCCATCAGAAAGACTTCCATTGTCATAACCACGCCAAATTTCAGAAGAGCCGATGCCGCCCACTTCGGTCCACGACGAGATCGCGGAACAATCTTCCCCCGCTCCATACTGCAAACTGAACGACTGTGTGCTTGCTGTCGTGGTCGAGTTGATCGATTGAAGTGACATCCTCAAGCGAAGAACGCTGCCGTTTCCCGGCGGTGCGTCGTTCACTGTGATCGGCGTATCTTCAGTGAGATCTGCATCGCCGGAGGGCCACGGGTCCGTCGGAGTATTCGCCGTATCCGTCACATACCACTGATATTGCTCTTGTGTGAATTTCGGAATACCGGCGAGACGTTTCGCAAAAATGACATCGTTGTACGGCGGCAAGTTTTCGTCGGTGGAAAAATTCGTGACGTTCACCGAATGCGTGTGGGTACTCGCGTTTGCCGCTCCTCCATTATTTCGATTCGTAACCGCAGCACTGGCTTGTCCTGAAACGATCCCCAAAACATCCGCGGTGGCATGAGTATCGGAACCGCCGGTCGTTCCATAAGTTGCCGAAGGCTTGATAAATTTTTGATAAAAAGGTCCCCCTACATCGGAAAGTGACGACCATCCTTCCGCCGGTTCGTTATTCCACATGGTTATGTATCCGTTCTGCGTAGTGGTCGCGTTCGTCAGTTTTCCCAAGATCACATTCACATAAGCGGGCTCGTTATTCGTGGCGGCCGTTGCTCCGCTGACGGTGTGAGTATGCGTCGGGTTCGCAGCACCTCCTCTCGGATTGTTGTTATTTGCCGCGACCGTTCCGCCGTATGCCGCGTCCGTATCTCCCGATATCGTATGGGTGTGCGTATTCGAGCCCCCCGTCGTTCCTACCGTATCTTCTCCGTACACATAATATCCGTCTTGCGCCGAATACTGCGTCCAGCCGGAAGGAACGGTCGCATCAAAGAAAAGGATCGCGCCGGCCGGGATCGTAGCCGGTTCGCCGGCGGAATCATAACGGATCACCCGAAGCTGTCGATGCGACGGAAGATTGCTCGCCGAACCAAGAACGGGCGTATAAGTATGATGATGTGCCGTGCTTGAGATATTCGTGCCGCCGTTATTATTTCTCGCCCCCGTGGTATTATCTGCGACCGCGCCGCTTGCCGTCGGTGTGTGCGTCGCCGCACCGCCGGCCGCCGCGAGATAGCTTGCCGCACCTCGGAAAAACTTTTGGAAAAAATCTCCGGACCCGCAGGAAATACACGTCCACCCTGCGGGAGCCGCTCCGCCGTCCCAAAGCACGATCACTTGTCCGACCGCGTCTGATGCGATCTGCCATGAGCGGGCTTCTTTAAAAATACTGTTGGGTGATGAGGAAGCGTTTCCGCTGTGCAAAAATTCGAGCGGCGGCAAAATATACAGATACGGACTCACGTCGGGCGCATCGAATGAGTATCGAAGCGTAACGCTCTCCCCCGCTTTCAGGTCAACATTCCAAACTTGCGACACGCCGTCATCCTCGGTCGTCATCGCGGTCGCATCTGAATCCGTAAGCGTAAAACCCTGAGGTAATTTTTCGCGGATATCTCCCGAGAAATTTTTATTGGCTTTCACGGAAACGGACATCGTGTAAGGCGCGGGAGGATAAATGCGCGTCGGACCGGTGCGGGTGATTTCAAACGGAATGTTCTCTTTCACCTCGAACGTGTTCGTTACGCCGGTCGTAAAATCGCCGTTATCATCAAAAAGCGAGAGTTTTGCGGTATATATTCCCAGCTCTGCCGTTTCATATTCCGCGGAATAATCCGGAACATTTACGACATTATTGCCGTCGCACAGGCCGGACGGAGCGACCGGAGCGTCATAAGCAACACCCTTCGGATTCACAATAGCGAGCGACAAATTCGCGTGGCAGAGCGTATCGCCGTTTTGAGAAAGCGCCGCCATTTCAATTTTTACCGTTTCTCCCGGGAGGTATTCCGCCTTTGTCGCATTCATCGCGAGAACGCCCCAATAGAAATTCATTTCATCAATGAAAGTTTTTTCACCTTCATCAACTTCAATTTTGAGCGTGTATTTTCCGGGGCGGATGTCGAGCGAATCTTTTTTTAATTTCAGCGTCCACTCATTATTTTCTCCATAGACCACATCAAAACCGACGGGTACATCACCGAGCATCGGATGAGAAATATACGCCGCCTTTACGGAATATTGCTTGTCGGTGAATAGTCCGCGCGCAAATTGAACGATCGCATTCCGCTGTAATTTATACTTAAATCGAAATGCAGGATCTTCTTTTGCATTGAAGTCTTTCTTGGTATCAAGAAGATCATTTATTTTCGGATACTTGAATTCCTCCGGAATTTTATTTTCTCTCTTTTTCAATGCATCAAGCATGTCAAGATCTGCCCAGCTGTCATCGATCGTTTGCGGCACGGGAGATAATTCTTCTTTTCCAAAAGTAACGGCGACCGACGAAGGAGAACTTCCGCGGGATTGCGGAGCGCCAAAAAGAGGAATAAAAGTTTCCGGCGTTTCCGCTCCGGAACCTTTCATAAACGCGAGGAATGGAACCTTTTCACCGCCGGAAGAAATGATGATCGAACCGGCAGTGAAATTCGGTCCATCGCCTTCCCCGAGAAAGATCTCTCCGGATCCTTCAGAAGGAACGCAAGATCCGTTTTCAACAATGGTCATGTCCTGAGATATGACTTCAACCGATATTTCTTTTTCGCCGGAGCAAACAATGCGCAGAGCGCTGGCATCCGCGGGAAGAGCAAATTCCGAAGCGAATTCTTTTCGAGAAAAAATTTCGCCGTCGCTTTCCGGAGGCGCGATCGGTTCCCAAATATTTTTTTCCGCATCGGGAGCATACGCCATGACGGGACCTTTCGCCGACAGAATGGACGAGGTATTGAAAGATCTGAAGATCGCCACCTCGCCGCGATCCAATGAAACCGCATCAAATCCCGACAGCTTGATCTCATTTTTATCGGTCAAACTGACGACGGAAAAACCCTTATTTTGAGCCTCATTTTCATAATTTGCGGGGCGATACATCTCTGAAAGATCCGTATGCAGGAACGGAGCGAGCGAGCTGCTCGCGCTGGTCGCATTTTTATTTCCGTAGTAAAGGTAGAGCGATCGCTGTGCGGATCCTTTATCATACTTCACCCACATTCCCGCATGTTTATTTTTGTGATCCCAATCGGAAAGCCAGTAGGCAAGTTCTTTTCCATCGTCCGTTATAAATCGCAGATCGCTTCCATCCTCGTTCACAGAGTTCCAAAGATCAGAAAGGCTTTCATCGATCACAACGTAAAATTCGGAATCGATCGTGGCGCCGGCGATCTCGACAGGCATCCGATATTTCCATCCGCCCTGCCACTTGGGAGAGAGCAGCCCGAAAGCATCTCCATGTTTCGCCTCAATAAAAAATCTTCCTCTGGAATTAGCGGGATAGGAAATATCCATCGCAAAGTAGATCGTCTGTCCGGAAAAAACAAGATGCTCTCCTTGAAAAGATTGTTTCGCGCGATACGGCAATTTTTCATCGCTCTTCCACGCAGTGAAAATACCCTGTATATTCTTCAGAAAATTATTTCCTGTTTCCTGCGTAATGACCGCATCGCGCCAGACATTTTGATACACGGCTTCGGTTCGCGAGCCGATGCGGGAATTATTGACCGTGCAATTTGTTTTGTCGGCGTTGAGCGTATCGCAGCTTTCAATATCGAACGATGAGGCGCACTCGTATTTTGCAATGTCCGAAGCGCTTTCCGTGGTCGTAGCCATCCACCCTTCTTCGCAGAAATACGTAAGGGGGCGATAATCGGAAACGGTCGTTTCGTACGGAACATTGCGCGTCCATTTGCGCAGCGCCTTTACTTCTCCTCCGGTTTCGGGAAAATAAACGCCAAGATCGAATTTGTCTTCGCTCTCCGTCGTGTTCGTTACGCTGAAATACACGGTCTGACCTGATAAACCTTCATAGACATTCTTATCAGTCTTGACGGTAAATCCTTTTGATGAGATCTCATTTCCATTAGTAAATAAGATCTTTTTTCCCGGACCCACCTGTAAAATATCGGGGTCGTTGGATTCTTCCCCTGCGCGTAAAAATGACGATACATTGCTGTTCTTCTCTGCCGTCTCAATTTCTTCAGATGTCTTAAACGCGATATCGAGCCAAGCACTGTCGACGAACACCTCCGTGTTTTCGTTTGAATTTCTATCGAATTCGATCGAGACCTTTACGTTCGCCAGTTCGTCCCAGTTCGTAATATCCGGCATGGTATAGAGGAAATGCCCGCCGTTCGAAGCGTTCGAGATCTCTTTATTCAAAGCGATCGAGTCCGCAAGGTACCATTCTCCTTTATAAAAATATTTTACGAACAAACGGTCGCTTGCAGAAAGCTCGCCCGACCCCTTTGCCGCGAACGAAAGTCTGAGCGCCGCCTTTTTTATTTCACCGAGAGAAGCGCCGTCCGCAATGCCAAATCCGGAGAGTTCCATCGTGTAGCAATCTTTTCCTTTGATCTCGCAAACGAAAGTACCCTGATCATCAACGTTTTGCTTTTCATCTTCGGACTCTCCGGGGACCTCCGGCTTGGACGTCGCTGTCGTCGAAGCCTCTTGTATATTTTCCGCTTCTTCTCCGTCGGTTTCATCAGCAGGTTCTGCGGAAGCATTGCCGGAACCTGTTTTTGCTTCGCTGCTGCCTTCTGCGGCGTCTTTTGTTTCTGCCGGCATCTCTTCGGCAAAAAGCGGGGTCGCAAAATTTTTCAAAAATGACAAGACCTCGGCACCGATATCGGAATCATTTATTTTTGCCGGTTCTTTTTCTTCCGCCGCTGCCGACTCGGCGGGCGCATTCGTTTCGTTTTTCGGCTCAACGGAATTCTGAGTTTCATTTTTTTTCGTATCGGGAGCGATATTTTTTTCATCGTTCTCCTCATCGGTTTGTACATCACCCTTCTGCTCGCTCGGCAGCTCTTCGGAATTTTTTTCCGAAGACGCATTGGAATGGTTGCCGCCGTCCGCGTTCTTTAACACACCGGCCGAGTTGATCAAATCAAAATCGGAGAAGATGGATTTTCCGGAAAGATTTTGTTCGGAAGCGTTGGAATCATTTTTCCATCCGACGGAAGTCACTTTCGTCGGAAACACGTAGATCGTTTTTTCATCATTTCCGGCAAAAACCATGCGCAGGCCAAAAAGCACGAGCGCAACAAAAAACACTCCGCCGAGCCACGCGGGAAAAGAAAGGATCTTATTTTTTGTAATCCTCTTCCAAATCTTCATGTTGTCTTGTATCTTGTGTTTGTGCTATTTTGACAAATGAGTCACCCGTTTATTATATCATTTAATGAAGCAAAAAAACACAGAAAAATGCCTGAGTTATCAACAGTTTTTCCCACTTTTAGAGTATAGGAAAATCCCCGCATGAAGGGGTGCGGGTTCCCACTCGTCATCCCGGGTCGCTGGCCGGAATGACAAAATGGGAAATTACAAATGTATTACTTCCTTACGCGAAAACGATAGAACGAATACGCGGAGAGCATCATTATCGTCCAGAAGAGCAGGCATAGTTTCGCTGCGTCGGCGATCCGGCTTTCTGCCGTGTAAAGCGATCTGCCGGTGACGACAAATCCGGGGTTCTGACCTTGAAACGCAACGATAACGGCGGCGATCCGAACGCCTTTCTCGGGCTGCCATGTGGTGTAAGATTCGCCGTGTTTTTTGGCATACGAAAGAGCTTTTTTCGAAATTTTTAAACTTTTTCCGTTCAAAGTAGCATTGGAATCAAGCAGACTTCCCTTTTCATCATATACCTGTATGAAAGTTTCCTGACTGCGAGAAAGTTCAACGCCGATCTCGGGAACGATCGGCCCCATCGGAGCATTATGAGAAAGAAGAAACGCGGCATCCATAGCCATCGCGTTTTGCGGATCGTTCGCAGCGTTTCGTATCACGCTGTGAGCCACGGTATACACAAAGATCGCCATAATGGTGATCAAGAAACAAACCGCGACAAAAAATTCGGTTTCCTTTCTTGTTTCTTTCAAAATTCGACGCAAACGATCGAAATATGGTTTTAATCCGTGCATGGTCTTCATTATACGGGCAAAATATTGGTTTGCAACTCTAAATATTTAAAGATGAAAAAAAGGGACGTGGTCTCTTAGTTCACATCTTTCTTAAATAATTTCTAATTACAAATTTCTAATTTCTAATAAAATACCTAATGACGAAATTATAAACATGGATTCCGGGTCGTGGCCCGGAATGACGAATAAAAAGAAGTACTGAGAACGGTTATTTCATTTGAAATTTAAACATTAGACATTTTATTAGAAATTAGAAATTGGATATTAGAAATTATTTATTTACACACCAAACACAACTTTTTCCTAAAAGTTGTGTGGCACAAAAGATCATAAAAAATTATTATCTGAGCAGTTTCCTCACATCTTCCACTTCTTTTTCTAAAAGTTCTTCGGAGAGATCAAGCGCTTCTTTGAGGCGTTCAAGAATTTCCCGTTCGGAATCCGATAAATTCGGTTTGCCTGAAAGTGCGTGGATCTGTTCTTCCGCTTCATCGCGCAATGCGGTGAATATTTTTCCCAGTTTGTCTCCGGCCTCATCGGATTCCGTTTTCAGTTCTTCTTTTTCACGAACGAATTTTCTTCTTTCGGAATAGAGCAATCCGGCCAAGAACACACAAAGAGCCAGAAAAATAAAAGAAACGTAGTATGGGATTGGAGAAGCCGACTCCACAACGATCTGATCTCCGGTCGAGGCGTCCGCTATGGGCGCAGCCTTAACGACGGTGAATTCCGCACTGGCCTCCGTAATATTTCCGACCTTATCGACGGCGAGAACTTTTGCCGTATGATTTCCTTCCGGAAGAGAGTCCAGCTTATATTCGCCTTTTGATGTCACGTCTTTTGTTTGAACGGTCGTTGAAGCACCGCCGTCGATAGACAGCTTGTAATGGTCGATCCCGGATGACTTATCCGTGACCAAAAAAACAAGCGAAGTATCCCCTATCCCGGGAGTGTCTGAGCGAGATTCAATGGTGAATTTATCGGGAGGGGTTGTATCAATAAGAACCTGCCGATGCGCAGGCGTCCCCCAACCGGATTTGTTGTGGAACATCACATGAAAATATTTTGTACCATCTCCGACATCTTTAAATACTTTCGAAGATATAGGCGGAGTATTGGAAATGGACGGAACGGAACGGGCGTTGTCGTCGAGAAGGATGCGGACATTATCCACATCGCGAGGAAGATTCCATTTGAACGACGCCGTTTTTTCTTTATACCATTTTTCCGGATCAGGATGACTATCGGAACTTATCACCGGAATGGCCGGCAAACTCGCAGAACCGCCGACCGTTGCCGGAGGCGTCACAGGGGTCGGAGTTTCCTCCACGGCTGCAGCGGTGATCGTAAATGCCGCCGAACTGCTCGCGGAAAGCACCTCGGTACCGGGACCGGACATCACGCTGGCGGAAGAAAATGAAAGACCGGTACTTCCCTCTTTCAGCGCTTTGAAAACGATCGAAATAATATTTTTTTTACCGGAAAAGGGCGCCGTAGCCCCGCCCGTATAAGAAACAGTGCCGGCAGCATTGTCGAAAGCCGGATCTGCCGGCCACATACCAAAAGGAGAACCGTCTTTGGAAAGACTCTGAACAGATAATGCTGTTTTGTCGAAAGAAATTTTTGCTTCCGATGAATTGATCGGCTGTCCCGATCCATCGATCGTTACCGCAACGGTAAAAGTTTTTCCAGTATTAAAAGAACCCGAAGAAGGAGTGAAGGAGATCGTCGCCGCGGAAACGAAAAAAACGCCGCCGAAAAACAGACCGGTGGCAACGAAAAAAATATGAATTTTTTTTCTGATACTGTGCGTCATACGCGGAAACTTCTTTTTTATGCGATTACAACCGGACTCATAGCAGCAATATTGGTGACAAGCGTTTCCGGCTGAGGTTCGATATGTTCGCCGATCTTCACCACGCGCATCTTAAATTTCTTGGCAGCGACTCCTTTCAGAGGTAAAGATAAGAAAAGCACTCCATCTTTCACTTTTGCTTCCGCTTTCGCGGCATCTATTTCTTGAGGCAAGATGATCTGTCGGAAAAACTGACCCCAGCTGCATTCTTCCAAAGAGAACTCTCCTTTTCCGAGTCCATTATGCGCCACGTCTTCAGGACGCTTATATTCGCCCTGGATAGTAACGACGTCATTGTCTCCCTCAATGGAAATATCAAGTTTGCCGAGATCAAGTCCGGGAATCTGCGCGTAGATCACGATGTGCTGATCCGTCTGATATACATCCACAGGCAATTGAGAAACTCCGGGAGGAACCATTCCCGCATTCGCTGAAGACTGAGCTGTCGGAAGATGCTGTTCGGCAACCTCTTCTTGTTTTACGACACCCTCTCGTTTTAATTTTCGTAAAAAAGAATTCATATGTTTTTCGTGTGCGATTATTTAATTACAAAGTATTAAAAAATTTTCTATTACTTTTATTATACCAGAGAGTGAAGAAAAAAAATAAAATAAAAAAGTGGATAAACGGACGGACGAGAATAGAAAATAGAAAATTGAGAATGGAATACGAACGACAACGTGGATTCCGGATCAGGTCCGGAATGACGAACGTGAGATGGTATCGCCCTTCCTACTCGTCATCCCGGGCAACGACCCGGGATCCACGTTCGTAGTCGTCCGTATACCTATACATATACCAGATACTCGTCTCGTTCGTCCGTACTTTATAACTTGATGAACTTGATAAACTTTATAACTTGCGCGCGTTCCGCGCGCTATCCCGTCCAATAGTAGATCAATATGCTGAAATCCGAAATATCTACTTTTCCGTTCATGTTGATGTCGGCCGTTTTATCATTCGTCCCCCAGGAAAAAAGAAAAATGGAAAAGTCCGCAAGATTGACTTTGCCGTCGTTATTCAAGTCGGATCGAAGAGAAAAATCGGCCGCCGCTTCTTTTCCAAGACCGATCTGAAGTTTCGCGCTCATTCCGCTCGTCTCGCTCGCGGAAAGCACGGAACGCGCCTGTGCTATATAATTGGCGGTGGCCAGTCCTTTCGTTTTTATAATTGCCGACCATTGTCCGCTCGCATCCGCCGTCGTTGTGGCGGTCGGCAGCTTGGTTTCAAATCGAGAAGAAGGTTCTCCAAAAAATACTTCTATCGCGCTTTTCGGTATGGCGCTTCCGGAAACAACAATATCCTCCGCGGGTTTTACGCTCGCATGTTCCGTCGTTATCGTCGGAGGAAAAAGCAGTCCCGCTACCGTATTGACGGTATTCGCTCGAAGCGATACGGTGGACGAGATCATTGATGATCGCAATCCTTTCGCATCTACCGCATACATGCCGAAGGTGTAGGTTCCGCGCTCAAGAGCAAGAATTTTTACGGAAAATTTACCGGTTGCCGCGGTCGTTATGGCCGCTTTTTGTTTTCCATCAAGCAGGATCGCGACTTTGGACGATGGATACGCCGTCCCCTCCACAGAAACATCGGAAGTCTTTAAATAATTTCCGCCCCCGACATCACCGACACCGCCGCTTCCCGATCCGCTCGATCCGGTTCCTTGATAATTTCCGGTTCCGCCGCCCTCACCCGAGCCCGTACTGCCTGATCCGGCTCCGCTTCCCGATCCGGGACCAGCATTTTCACCGGAAGGAACTACGCCGATGGAGAATGAAATAAGGTAATCCTCGGAGTTTACATTCGTTCGCCAGTCGCTGCACTTTACATAAAATATATAAGGCGTGACATCAAGAAGACCGCTCGCTATAGCTCCGTAATGGAAAAATGATTCCTCTCCAAGCTTTTCCGTTGATGAAAATACGCCAGTCATACTGCTAAAGGGTACGCCTGATGATGCGGCATATCGGCAAGAAGCGGTCTCGTTTGTGTATAGGGAAAGTTCTACCGCTCGAGTCCCTCCGGGCAAAAGGCCTGCCGGCATACCGCCCGATATCACTGCGGGGGTGCGGTCGGTCGTGTCCACGGGTCCGACGCTGATCGGTTCGATCATAACCACCATAGTTCCTCCGGAATCGATCACAAGATCGGCGGCATCCCTTGTTTCAACCGATATTTTATACGACCGCGCCGTATCTGCGTTCACAAGGTAGTTCGTCCCGTTCCCTCCGTGCGAAGCGATGGTTCCCAGTTTGATGCGCACCATATTTCCCGACGAAAGACCCGCGGCGGAATTAAGAGTGAAAATAACAGAACCGGAAAATCCTGTTTGAATAGACACGCCGATGTTTGCGACGCTTGCAGTATCGGTAAGATCGCGTTCGGCATATACTCCTCCCAGAACCGCTGCAACGGCAAGATCGACATCCAGGAGATTAAAGGCTATCGGGATCAAAAACTCTCCCGCTTCCGGGGTTATGATTATTTTCCCCGAAGGAGGGATCGCCTGCGTCACTCGAAATTCGATCTCATGATCCGCCCCGGCCGACGGAGAAGAATTCGATATAACATCCCTCACCCTCTCCGGCCGCAAAACCGCACCGAACGACGCATCAGGAAAAACGCACAACAAAAAAACGCCGATGAACAGTGAAAATATTTTTATTTGAAAGTAAAAACGTGGGGTCATAGGAACTTATCTATAATTGTACCACGAAGTTCATCAAGTTATAAAGTTCATCAAGTTCATAAAGTACGAACGACGACGGACGACACGAACGTGGATCCCGGGTCGTTGCCCGGGATGACGAAATAATTTTATAACTCCTCATTCGTCATTCCGGACCGAGATCCGGAATCCACGTTCGTCTTTAACAACATAAATCCCCTCGCAAGCTAGCGGAGGGATTTATGTTTGTGTCGTACTTGATGAACTTGATAAACTTGATGAACTTGACGAACTCGTGCTTACTTCACACACCTAAATCCGATCGCGTTTCCTACGAATGACGGCGGGATGCCTGCTTGGATCGTGTATATTCCCGCATCGGATCGGCTTAACCAATATCCCCCGCGGAACATTCCCATGACACCCTCTTTTTTTACCCAAAAACGATCAAGGTTATAATTCGGGTCGGATGACGTGGCATTCGTTTCGGAAGGAATTCCATTTTCATCGGCGCTCGTCACGTAACCGGAATTCGGTACTTCCGTTTCTCCAAATTTTCCCGATTTGATCGTATCACCCATCCATTCCCATACATTTCCGACCATATCGTACGCTCCGAGCGCCGACACGCAGTTTCCTCCCGACCCCGTCAGCGCCAGATCTTCGCTAATGCTATTTTTGTTCACGTTGCAATCCGATGATCCCCACGACGAAGGCTCGTCAGGAGTTCCGAGCGCGGCAAAAAACCATTCTTCGTTCGTTGGCAATCTTTTCCCCGCTTTGGCGCATGCCTGCATCGCCTGACTTTGTGAAATATTTCTCCACGGTGACGCACCTTTTACAGAAACGGGAATACACTCCGTATTCGACAAATTCAGGCGCGTTTCAGGTTGATTTTTCGGAATATCATAGGCACACGATTCACTTGCGGAATTTTCGTAGGCATCGATGCAATACCCGCCTTCCGACGTTCCGACATACACCATGCCCTCCGAACATTTATCCGGTTTCGCAATACTCGAAAGCGCCCCGGCAAGCATGGAGTTCTCGGGATTTTTCCACGAGTCGGCGGCATTAATACCGAGCGTGCTCAAAAAGATCGCGCCCGTTACCACGAGGATAAATTTAAGTGTGTTTAGAAAAAACCGAAGCATGAATGTGATTGAAAACTGTTTTTAAAATGCGCCCGTGCCCCGGTCGCACTCACGGGTGCATTTTATATTTTTTTTTCAAAAAAGTCAAGGGATAACGCGCGCGCGGAGCGCGCGAGTTCATCAAGTTATAAAGTACGAACGACGACGGACGACGCGAACGTGGATCCCGGGTCGTTGCCCGGGATGACGAAATAATTTTATAACTCCTCTTTCGTCCGTCATTCCGGGCTGCGACCCGGAATCCACGTCCATGGTAGCAACATAAATCCCTCCGCCATCTGACGGAGGGATTTATGTTTGTGTCGTACTTTATAACTTGATAAACTTTATAACTTGATGAACTTCGTAACTTTTTACTTGCGTATTGTTACGATGTGATCCGGTTCTTTTCTTCTTTTTGCGTCGAGATAAAAATTAAGAGAGATGAGTCCGAGCAGCAGCGATCCGACGCCGATCACGAGAAATGACAGTTTGGCATTCCCCTTCCCTTCCGCGTTCAAGATCGCCGCTTCTTTTTCCGAAAGAAGTCTTTCTCTCTCGGTAAGCGCCGCGTCTCTTTCTTTCAGGGATTGTGCGAGAGTATTGTAGCCGTTGTCCTTCACTCCGGCCGTCATGCCGATGGCGAGACCCATTTGTTTGGCGAATCCGTCGGGTCCGAGCGAAGAAATACCGTAACCGGAAAAACTGACAAGCAAAACAAGACAGATCAATTCAAGACCGATGATGAATGTTTTTAGCGTGGTTTTCATGATGCTTGTAGTGGAGCTCCTTTTTCTATCGTCATCCCGGGCAACGACCCGGGATCCACGGAACGGAAAGCGACGACGTGGATTCCGGATCAAGTCCGGAATGACGGATGATGATGACGAATAACTAATAACGAACGGTTTTGACTTTTGACTTTATGGACTTTTGACTTTTGACTTATTATGCCAACATCGCCAACAGTACCAGAATAAAGATCGCAGAGAAGACTATGAATGCCAGAAACATTACGGTTGATCGAGAGGAGAAATCGGCTTTCCGTGCGGTCTTCTCGTTTTTTATACCATACTCTTTCATTTTCTTTCTGATATAGAGCTTCACTGAGATGTATAAAATGAGGGCGACGAGGAAAAGAAATCCGAGTACCGGCGTTATAATATTCGTCGGCGCGATATAAAACTCAGTTTGAGAAAAAACGGTACGTTTAACATCCAAGCCGTATGAGAAGCTGGCGATGGCAGTGTATTTGCCGAGATGCGGTTTTTTGTCTTCCCACGAGACGGTAAACTCTCGCGTCGAATGAGGAAAGACCGCCGCACCGCTGTCGTTCAATTTAAGGGTTTCTGTTTTCTTCCCGAACATATCCATGATCTCAACTATCCCGCGCGGACGGATGAGAGAGTTTCCGGTATTTTCCATTTTTACGGTAAATTTCACGTTCGTTTCTCCGTACACGGTTTTATCTGAAGAAAACTGTCGGATGTTCGCATTTTCAACCACATCGCCGGATACCTGAAAACTCATCAGAGCTCCCACATCGTACCCGACCGCCGCTCCGATAGTAGCAGGCTTCTGTCCTCCCGCGCTCACAAATATAGCGGCGAAATGTCCTCCCGGCGCGGCATCTTTTGGAAAGCGGACAACAAAAGGAATGGCGGCGCTTTCATTCGGCGCCAAAGTAAAAGTTTTGTTCTGCACCTCCACCCAGGAACTCATTTCAAAGCCGGTGACTTCTTTTTCCTTTGAAAAGATCGGTCTGCCATTCGCATCAATGGATTCAATGTCTTTTACCACAACGTTATATGTTTGAGAAGTTGCTCCCGTGTTGGTAGCGGTCAGTTTACCGTTAAAATCTTTTCCCGGATCCGCTCTTTCTTCAATGATGCTCGGCTGGATCTTTACGCTCGCCGAATCCACGGCGAATACCTGCCCCGCGAACACGAAAAAGCCAAGGAATAAAAATACCGAAAAAATTACGGATGTGCGACTAGTCGAGTGTTTCATATCTAAAACAAGCTAAATAGTAATTACTGTATATAATATCATTGTTTTGGAAAAATATCACGCGAGAGAGGGGAAAAGACGGACGGGACGACGAAGTATCAGGAATTAGTATCAGTATCAGGACGGTCTGATGACGACGATTACCGTTTTCTCATTAACCGCGTCGTTGCCGGAGCGGGGTTGTACCCCGACTATGAACCTCTGCTCAAATGTGTCACACCATATATTCCAACACATTTTCGGCGGCGCTACCTTCAAGGAACGTCGTCTTCTTCATTTCCTGCAATACGAAACATACCTTCC
>JALNYN010000021.1 GCA_023229825.1 Minisyncoccota bacterium | reverse complement strand
CACCGCTCTCTCTCAGCACATCAACGACACTATCCTTGCCGTGGAGGAAGCCGGCATAGAAGTTGAAGATGTATTCGCGTCTCCCCTTGCTGCCGGATACGTCACGATCACGCGCCAGCAAAAAACAGCCGGATGTGTTCTCGCCAACATCGGCGCTGAAACCGTATCGATCGTGGTGTTTGAAAATAATATTCCCGTTTCGCTCAAAGTCTTCCCTATCGGTTCGACCGACATAACCAACGATCTCGCTCTCGGTCTTAAAGTGTCTCTCGACGAAGCGGAAAATATAAAGCTCGGAAAAACATCCGATTCGCGTTTCCCGAAGAAAAAGATCGACGATATCGTTTCTGCGCGGCTCTCTGATATTTTTGATCTCATCGAAGCGCATCTTACGCAGATCGGAAGAAACCAATTGCTCCCGGCGGGCGTCATAATTACCGGCGGCGGCTCCGGCATCTCTGCCGTTTCGGATATGGCCAAAACCGCGCTCCATCTGCCCTCCCGTATCGGTTATCCTTCTTTTGGATCCGATCCCCGTTCGGGCGATTCGCAGTTTAAAGGTGAAATGGTAAATGTGCCTGCGTGGACGGTGGCATACGGTCTCTGCATTCTCGGTTTCAGTTCCGATAAAGAGTCGAGCGGAGGCGTACCCAGCGTAAAAAACATCAAAAATTTCCTTCTCGACTTTTTCAAGCAATTCCTGCCTTGACCATCCAATAAACCCATCAAACAAGCCAAAAACCCGCCATAACCCAAGGTGGGTTTAATTTTGCCGAACGCCATATTTTATCAATGCGTCAATCTTTTCTTTTTGTAAAAACGCTGGTATCATAAAGGAGCTCGCAGTCCAAAGAGCACGACCAACTTCATAAATAAATAACACACACATCAGATATTATGGCAAAAATAAACCCGGAGATAGAGGCATTCGCAAGAATTAAAGTCATCGGCGTCGGCGGTGCGGGAAAGAACGCGGTAAATCACATGATCAACTCCAAAGTGAAGGGCGTTGAATTTATTGTGATGAATACCGATGCGCAGGATCTGCATCATTCTCTTGCTTCAAAAAAAGTTCATATCGGAAAAAATCTTACTCGCGGCCTCGGTGCGGGAATGAACCCGGAGATCGGCAAGCGCGCCGCAGAAGAAACGAAAGAAGAGATCCAGAGCGTAGTAAAAGGCGCCAACATGATCTTCGCGACGGCTGGAATGGGAGGAGGTACGGGATCCGGAGCGGCTCCTGTTATCGCGCGCGCCTCAAAAGAGCTCGGCATTCTTACCATCGCGGTAGTTACCAAGCCGTTCTTTTTTGAAGGAGCTCAAAGAATGCGCATTGCCGATCAGGCGCTCGAAGAATTGCGCAAAGAAGTTGACGCTATGGTTGTCATTCCGAACGATCGCTTGCTTGGAACCATTCAAAAAGAAACCACTCTGACGAACGCTTTCGCTCTTTCCGATGAAGTATTGCGGCAGGCTGTCGAAGGGATCTCGGACCTGATCACCATGCCGGGTATTATCAACGTCGACTTCGCAGACATACGCGCCATCATGGAAAATGCCGGCCCGGCGCTTATGGGTATCGGAATGGGTTCCGGAGAAAAACGCGCTTCAGATGCCGCCCGCGCCGCGATCAATTCCCCGCTTCTCGATATTTCCATCAATGGCGCTCGCGGTATTCTCTTTGCCGTCGCCGGCGGAGACGACATGACCATGTTTGAGATTCAGGAATCCGCCAAGGTCATTACGGAATCCATCGACAAAGACGCCAAGGTCATTTTCGGAGCCATCAAAGACGACAAGCTCAAAAAAGGAGAGATCAAGGTTACGGTTATCGCGACAGGTTTTCCGGAGGAAGGCGAAATACGTCCGGCGGCAGTTTCCGTATCCTCGATACGAAGAGAAGAACCGCTTCGCGTGGAAAAGCCCTCTGTACACCAGCCGATAGAAATACCAGCACCAAAAGAAGATTCAAAAAGAGGCCGAATTTACAACACGCTCGGCTTTGGAATGGACCATGACGATGAAGACGAGCCCAAGGAAAAAGAAACACCGATCACATCCGCAAAACAGCAGCACCAGCCGGAACCCGAGATAGTCGATGACGACGAAGAAGACAACGAATGGGGCGTGCCGGCATTCCTCCGGAGATCGAAACTCAAATAAACGAAAGAACGAAAATGGAGAATAGAAAATAGAGAATAGAAAATCCATTCTCAATTTTCTATTCTCTATTTTCTGTTCTCATCTTAATCATTTTTATCTTTATTACCAAAAATAATATAAATTAACAATTTATGTATGATCTAATTATTATCGGCGGCGGTCCGGCTGGTGCGGCGGCTGCTATTTATGCGGCGCGCAAACGCCTCAAAACGCTCGTTATCGCAAAAGAATTCGCCGGACAATCGGTTGTGTCCGAAGATATCCAAAACTGGGTGGGTACGATCCATATTTCAGGAAAAGAACTTGCTGATAATATGAAAGCTCACATCCTGGCCTATTCAGACGGAGCGATAGAGATAAAAGAAGGAGAAAAAGTCATCGCCTGCAAGAAACTTGCGAAAGGCTTTTCCGTAACGACCAATAACCCTTCGGCAGGCTCAGGGCGAGGAAAGACTTACAAAGCAAAGACCGTGCTCGTGACCGTCGGATCAAGCCGGAGAAAACTTTCGATCCCCGGAGCTGACATTTACGAAAATAAAGGCATAACCTACTGCGCATCCTGTGATGGCCCTCTCTTCAGTGGACAGGATGTCATTGTGGTCGGCGGAGGAAACGCCGGTTTTGAAACCGCGTCTCAGCTGCTCGCCTACGCCAAAAGCGTTACGCTCCTCAACAACGTGAAAGACTATTTTGCCGATCCCGTGACAGTAAAAAAGGTCCTTGCCCATCCGAACATGAAAGGCATTACGGATGTCACGCCGGTAAAAGTCGAAGGAGATAAATTCGCCACCTCGCTGACCTACCAAAACAACAAGACCGGAAAATTGACCACGCTGTCTACCGGAGGAATATTCGTGGAGATCGGTCTCGCTCCCGCGACGTCGTTCATCAAGGGAACCGTCAAAATGACTCCTGGCGGACAGATCAAAGTCGATCCGAGAAATGGAAAAACATCAGAACTCGGCATTTGGGCCGCCGGAGACTGCACCGATCTCCCCTATCACCAAAACAACATCGCCGTCGGCGACGCCGTGCGAGCACTCGAAGATATTTACGTTTTCCTCAAAACTAAATAACAAAAGCAAAAACCACACGGTGTCGCCCGCACCGTCGTCATCCCGGGCAGCGACCCGGGATCCACGTCGTTATTGTCCGACGTGATTTTCGAATTGCCTCAAGGGTATTTTTATATCTTAAACTGATTATACTGAATTTTCCTCCACCAATCATTTGACCCCGTTTCTTTCAATTCCTCGGCGAGCTGTTTTGCCGAATCAGTTTCGAGGAGCGCCATGGAACTTATGATCCAATCGCCGGCATCAGAATATCCGGTTTCCATATATTCCTTTGCCGTAAACATCATTTCCAGCCGGTCGGCATCTTTTGCGATCTTCCCCGCGTCCGTCGCGTGTTCCTCGCACTCTCGCCACATCTCCAGTATTTTACTTCCCGCTTCCCCGATCGATGCCGTCTGATTTTTTACCGCGCTGTCCTCATCGGAAGTAACATATTGTTTTGCGATCGTATTCGGATCATTGGTACGGATTTCCGCAATTTCGTGAAAGAGCCCGATCGTCGCAACGCGGCAAGGATCCTCATGTTTTTCAAGAACCGCGAGCACGAAAGCGATCTGAGCGACCCGGGCGGAATGTTCGGCATCATTCTCGGGATCGGGGATACGGAGGTATGACCACCCGCTTCGCGGAACAAAACGCAAGTGCCCCAATTCAAAAATAAAGTGAATAAAGTCTTTCATGAGTACAGTATATCACAGCGGCCGTGCATAAAAAAACCGCCGTGAAATAATTCCGGCGGTCGAATGATCATCTTTTTTTACTTTTGTGCTTTTTCCCCTTTGTTGATCTCATGAGCTGTGGAACCGAACCGAACTTTTCAGGTTCCTTAGCGCGGCGATTTCGCGCCTTTTCTTCGAGTTCCTCATTCGCAAGAAGCATTTTTTCAAACTTCTTCTCTTGAGAGGGACCGATCGATTCAGATACTTTATTTTTGTGTGCAGTACCCTGTTGTTTGCTCATTTACAACCTCCGATTTTTGGTTCAAGCGAAATTTGAACCTTGGGTTATACGGTAGCATATTCATAAATGAATGTCAAGGTTGCCTCGTCATTCCCGCAGAGGCGGGAATCCAGAGTAGTATCCTCACACTCCGTCGCCGGTTCGGGGTTTCTCCCTACTGGCGCAGTACACCTTTTCAATATTTTGTTTCTCTCATTACATGAGCAAAACCTTTTTGATATTTTCGCTCGTACCTCGCAAAATATCTAAAGAAGGTCTTGCGAGATGGGTCCCTTCCCATCTCTCACCTCACAAAATATTAGAAGAAGGTTTTACGGAATGGGTCCCATCCCATTCCTCACCCCGAACCGAAACGTTTGGAATATTACACGATTTTCAGACATATCACAAAATTCACAATCATGTACAAATGTTTCGGAGCGGGTTACAAACCCGCTCCGGCGACCGTTTACGGCGGTATTTTTTGGTGTAGCAGTTTATTAGCAATGTTTTAGGAACACACATATGGCGGAGTCGTTAATTGATAATCCGCCCGCATCGCGTCATTCCTGATACTGATACGTACCCCCGATACTTATATGGTAGAGGAATTTCTCCCATTACATGGGCAGTAGACCTTTCCGATTTGTTCACGGGGTCCCCAACCCCGCTCATAAATGACGGAGAAGGGCTTCGCCTCATTACATGAGCAGTATACCTTTTCAATATTTTGTTTCGTACCTCACAAAATATTAGAAGAAGGTCTTGCGGAGCGGGTCCCTACCCACTCCTCACCTCACGCGAGTGATTTAGGATCACTCGCTTACCGCCCACCTACATCAAAAAACCACTCTTCAGTGTTCTCGTTATTCCTGATACTGATACTTTCCCCTGATACTTAATATGTGGGCGGTAGAGGATTCGAACCTCTGACATCTACAACGTCAATGTAGCGCTCTACCAACTGAGCTAACCGCCCGTATTTACTTTATTTTTGAACTCGGCGTTATCAGCCAAAACAGCTAACCGCCCGTATTTTACTTTGAATGTTCCTCGGCGTTATCAGCCAAAACAGCTAACCGCCCGTATTTTACTTTGAATGTTCCTCGGCGTTATCAGCCTTCGTCGTCATTCCGGACCGCGATCCGGAATCCACGTCTGGCTCGACGGCATTCGCATTTAATATAACATATTTGAAACAAACTTTCCAGAAAAAAGCCCTTGCGCAAATACTAGATTTGTGACATAATTGACAATACGAGCGTTAATGTTATTTTTATAATAAGTATTAGCCATTCGATATGAAAACCGCAATAAAACGAACGAGAGCTCCAAAACTCTCTGTTATGACAGAGCCGAGCGACTTCCGTTCATCGTTTCCGTGGAGAGTATTTCGCATAATGTCCGAGTTTGTCGATGGGTGGCAGTTTCTTGCCGATTTTAATAAAACGATCACGATCTTCGGGTCCGCGAGAACACCTGAAGACGACAAGTGGTACAAGGAAGCCCGAAAGCTGGGCAACATTCTCGCTTTGAAAGGTTTTTCCGTCGTAACTGGCGGCGGTCCAGGAATTATGGAGGCCTCGAATCGCGGTGCTTTTGAAAAAGACGGCGAATCGGTCGGTATCGATATCAAACTCCCTTTTGAACAAAAAGAGAACGCATATATTACTAAGAGCCTCGGCTTTTATCATTTCTTCGTAAGAAAGGTCATGCTCGCCTATTCCGCAAGAGCTTATGTTTTCTTCCCGGGAGGATACGGAACACTGGATGAACTTTTTGAAATGCTTACGCTTCTCCAGACAAAAAAGATCACCAAAAATATTCCGGTGGTTCTCGTCGGAAAAGATTTTTGGGCGCCGATCGTGCTATGGCTCGAAAAAACCGTTATCGTAAAATATGAATGCGCGAGCCCTGAAGATATTCATATTTTCACCCTCGTCGATACGGCGGAAGAAGCATACAATATCATCAAGAAAGCGCCCTCAAGACACGAATTCGAGGAATATGTCACTGTTAATAAATCACATACATAAGAAGATTTACGGATTTTCCTCCAGCGGGAGGATCCGCCCGCCGGCGGAACGATTTAAGGATTTTACGGACTACGAACAAAAAAACCGCTGTTGCGGTTTTTTTGTCATATCATCTTTAATCAACCCGTCATTCCGGACCGCGATCCGGAATCCACGTTTTAACTACCACGAACGAAGATTATGGACAGGTTAATAATCATGTCGCTCTCAATAATAAAAGCAAATAAATGGCGGCGTATTGTAAGGGATAAAAGACATAAAAAAGATATTTAGCCCTTGGCCCTTGCTGTCCATTGTATAAAGCGATGAATGCGATGGATAAAAGCCCGATGATCTCCCAGCGCCAGAGGAGATCGGCAGAAGATACGATCGCCGGCATGGTGATAAAAGTTCCGTAAATGGCAATTTGTGAAAGGATCATCGAGGGGATGTTTGGGAAGAAGTAAAAAGCAACGATCGAGAGCACGCCGGCACCGCCGTAATCGGTGAGCAATATCTCCGCGAGAAAAAAAGCCGAGAACGCGATAACGGTCCGCAGGGGCAGATTCTTGATCTTTCTCATGAGAATGATAGCGCCCAAGCCGATCGAAAGCGTAAAGATCGCATTTAAGGTGCGGTAACCGGGATCAAGGAATTGATTTGCGAGAAGAAAAGGTATCTGGGAAACAGAGGCGAACAAGAACATTCTCAATAAATATTTTTTTTCGTTCTGCGTATGTTTTGCTCCCTCTGCCACAAACCAGCAAAAAAGAGGAAAAGAAAGCCTCCCGATGAATCGAAGCGCGATGTATTGCGGAAAAAAGAAGTAACCGATGTGATCGATCACCATTGTCACAATGGCAATAATTTTCAAATGAAAAGCGTTCATTTTGATATTATACCATCTTCAATATCTCTTTTCACTAACATAGCTCTTTTCTCAAAATATCGTCATCCCGGGCAGGGACCCGGGATCCACGGGGATTTATGTCTGACGTGGATTTTGTTCGCTGTCTGACACGTGACAGCGCATTTCCATTCACCGCCAAAATTCGGTATAATCTTCATACCGGTAAATTCCATGCAAAACACCCTAAAAAAACATTTCGGATACGATACGTTCCGTCCGCTCCAAAAGGAAATAGTCGAGGAAGTTTTGGAAGGCCGCGACTGCGCCGTGCTTATGCCGACCGGCGGAGGAAAATCGCTGTGTTTCCAGCTTCCCGCCCTGATGATGGATGGTCTCACCGTGGTCGTCTCCCCGCTTATTTCCCTTATGAAAGATCAGGTAGATGCCCTGCAAATAAACGGAGCCCCAGCCGCGCTTTGGAACAGCACGCTTTCCCGCGACGAGGTCATAGAGGTGGCGACCAAGGCAAAGCGAGGCGAATTAAAAATTCTCTACGTGGCGCCGGAACGATTCTCCGCACCATCCTTTGAACGTTTTCTCCAAACTCTCAAAATAAGCTTGTTTGCCGTTGATGAAGCGCATTGTATTTCCGAATGGGGGCATGATTTTCGACCGGACTATCGCAACCTGAAATATCTGCGCGAAAAATTTCCCGCCGTTCCCATCATTGCGCTCACCGCCACCGCTACCGAAAAAGTGCGCGAAGACATCGTTCATCAACTCCGCTTGCGCGATCCAAGAATCTTCATTTCCAGTTTCAATCGTCCGAATTTGAAGTACGAGGTTTTGCCGAAAAAGGATTCTTTGCGCACTATCCTTTCATTACTGAAAGAATATCGGGATGAAAGCGCGATCATCTACTGTTTTTCAAGAAATGATACGGAAAAAATGGTGGCCGCCTTGGGGAAATACGGTTACAAAGCGGTGGCGTACCACGCCGGGCTTTCTCCTCAAAAACGCAGCGAAAATCAGGAGAAATTCATCCGCGACGAGGTTGATATCGTCGTCGCCACCATCGCCTTCGGCATGGGTATCGATAAGCCGGATGTACGGCTCGTGATCCACCATTCCCTGCCGAAATCAGTGGAAGGATACTATCAGGAAACCGGACGCGCCGGACGCGACGGACTTCCCTCTCGATGCGTTCTGCTTTTTTCCTACGGCGATAAATTCAAGCATGACTATTTTATCCGCGGCATGGCGGATGCGGAGGAACAGCGAAAAGCGAATGAAAAATTGGAACAGGTCGTATCGTACGGAAATACCGCCGGATGCAGACGACGCTTTTTACTACGCTACTTCAACGAAAACTATACCGAGAAAAATTGCGAAAATTGCGATACATGCGTGCCTCAACAAAGTGATCAAGAAAAGGATCAAGTCTTCTTGGTCTTGCCAAAAAAACAAAGGTCGCAGACGTCTTCGTCCGAGGAATACGATGCCGTGCTTTTTGAAGAGTTGCGCGTCCTCAGAAAGCAAGAAGCGGAAAAGCTTTCCGTTCCCCCTTATGTCGTATTCGGCGATAAGGCGCTTCGGGAAATGGCGCTCCACTATCCTCAAACAGAAGCTGAATTTCTGGAGATAAGCGGCGTAGGCCATCAAAAATTGGAGCAATTCGGAGAACAATTTTTAGATGCGATAGCGGAATACGTTGAGGCTCATGATATAAAGCTAAAACCGAAAGTAAACCATAAACAAGACAGGCCGATCCCGGATCGAATAGAAGAGATCCCGCGTCTGACCAAAAAGATCTCGACCTTCGATGAAACGAAAAAATTCTTACAGCAAAAAATA
The DNA here is from genome assembly GCA_023229825.1 of Minisyncoccota bacterium. Taxonomy (GTDB): domain Bacteria; phylum Patescibacteriota; class Minisyncoccia; order Phycocordibacterales; family CAIJYI01; genus CAIJYI01. Next base: position 12,132 of record JALNYN010000021.1, on the reverse strand, counting down.
CCGATCCTCGCGATCGCAACGATTCGCGGTCTCACCGAAAGCACGATCATTTCACATATAGAAAAAATTTCCGGCGAAGACCGAGAATTGAATATCGAGTATGTAAAGCCGCCTCATGCGCGATTTGAAAAAATAGCCGAGGCCTTTAAAGAATCGGGCAGCTTCGCTCTCACTCCCGTACGAAAGATATTAGGCGAAGAATATTCATACGACGAATTAAATCTTTCCAGGATCTTTTTACGGCGCAATGAAACATACTGATATCGATTAATAATTCATGAAAATCCGATATTTTTTATCATGAAAAATTGACAATATTTCTCACAAAGAGTATTCTCATCACAGGATGGGAAAATTAAATTACGCACAGAATGATAGTCGGTCCGAAAAAAAATGCCGATTCGTCATTCCGGGCCGCGACCCGGAATCCACGTTTACCGGCGCGACGACGTGGATACTGGATCCCTGTCCAGTATGACGACGGCGTGTCCGGCTTTCAAACTCGTTTTTGTTCTTTATATTTAGGAGCCTACCGTGAAAAAATATATACAGTCTATAATTATAGCGTTATTTATAGCACTATTTTCAGCATCAGCCTACGCGACGACTACCACCTGCGGAAGAGAAGTACACGTTCCTTTCTTCCCCAGCATTTATGAAGGTGAAACTATCACGAACCAATACAATTCTGTCGGTATTATCTTTGATGGATCAAGCGTGATAAAAGGCGGAAACTTTCTCAATCCGTCGTATTTCTTCTTTATGAATAATGCAACGGCATGCAAAGTTACTGTCGTACTGAAAGATTGGAATGATGTCAACCAAACTCACACTCTGGTGGCGCGCGATAGATACGGCCGGATAATAAATACCGATACTATAGTAGAAAAAGGATTTGATCCCATGCCAACCTTTCCGCTGGTCTTCACCGTAAAACAATACAATCCAAGAATATCATCATTGGAAATCGTATCCGTACCTTCCGGATTTTCGCAGCTCATAAGCATTACTTACAGTTATTAATGACTGAAAAATGCACACTCCCATCCGGGCGCACGTCGCCCGGTTTTTTTTGCAGCAAAATGATACCACCTCTAACTAACCATTCCCCTTTCGTCCGCCACCTGTCGGACTACGGCATGGCAAGGCGTGGCTGGAATGACAACAAAAATAAATAGGTTAATTGGAGAAAAAATTTGTTCATGAAAAATTTATACTGCTAGTCTATTCTCCCGATCAGGAAGTAGAGAACCGGAATAACTTCCCAAACCAATTTTGTTCTTTTTATTCGGAGCCACACAATGAAAAAATATGTACGATCCTTAATCATAGGCTTATTTATAGCTATATTTTCTGCATCTGCTTACGCGCTGCCGGTAAGACCTTGCGGAGGCGAGGTGACGGTATCATTCGCCCCGGGAAATCCTTTTGAAGGTCTGAATATCACCAATCAATATCAATCTTACGGCATCAATTTCCTCGACGGCAATATTGTGCAAGGCGGCAGATTTTATAACCCTGCCAAGTTTGACTTCATGGACAATTCGACCGTGTGCGAAGTTACCATCGTACTCAAAGATTGGAACGATCACACCCAGAGCCATAGTTTGTTGGCGTATGATAAATACGGACGAATATTGGATAAAGCGATCGTCAGAGAAGACGGACTCGATCCGATGCCCGCAATGCCAATGATACTCACCGTAAAACATCCAAGAATATCATCAGTGGCGGTTGTAAATGAACCGCAAGGAGCTACCGAGCTGCTGAGCATCACGTACAGCAAATAAATCACCGATCAAGAGGCATCCGGGCGCCACTTTGCCCGGATTTTTTATATACGTTCGTCGTGCCTCCTCCCCTTTTCAAAGGGGAGGACTGAGGTGGGGTGGTATTTCAACCTGATCTCGACCCCCTCTAAAAAGAGGGAGAGAAACGTGTCAGCGTACAGCGGTTGAATGACGAACGTGATTTAAAAATAGCAAAACAACGGCTCCGGTCAGATCGGATATCACATCGATGCTCGCTTCAAGGATCGACGGCGAATAGATATTTAAAGCGTAGGCATATGGTGTGAAATATGACAAAAACAGAAATTCCATAAGCTCCCAGACCAGCGCCAGACATAATACAAATCCGATCATGGACGATGCCGGATACCCTTGCGAGATCCGGACGCTTTTACTCTCTGATATCCATAACCACACGAGCCCGAAACCGGCGCCTGCGAGCATATGCAGCACATTATCAAACCAGACAACTGGCGTGTCATAAAGTCCGACCGCATTTGCAATAAAATGCAGAATGATAATGCAGGCAAACAATATGAGAATATGTCGCGGTAAAAATTTCATAATTGTTTCGGCTTACGCCAAGTATGTTGAATTAATTCTACCATAAAATTCAACTTTTATGGTTGCAGAATACTCGCCGGTTCGCTTGACATATGTAGTATTATATTATATATTAAAAACAAGTTCAATATTTTACAGGAGAAAACCGTGTTATTGATCATTTTAGCTCTTTTAGTTTTTTATCTCACTTTGGAATTGGCGGCGGACCCATGCGAACACGATAATGTGGTTTTGCACGAAGATGACATGTATTTCGATACCATTGAATACTGGACCAACCCCCTCTGCGGTGAATTCAAAATAATGGACGTGATCAAAGTCGATCGCGAGGTCGTATGCACCAAGTGTGGAAAGACTCATAAAGAAACCGTACCGTATCGGAACCTCAATGAATTCGACAGGAGATTAAGCTTTAACATTGAAGCGCATATCCATCAATAAATTATGACGAAGCGCCCGGACTCGGGCGCTTTCTGTGTTTTGTACCTATTTTTCCTTCTTTCACCGCGTTTATTCCGTTCCCATCATAATTTCACCGCATTTCGGTGTCGATGCGCCGACTATTTTGAAAATATCATCGATCTCGGGTTCAAAAGCCGTCAATTCTTCGCCGTTGTTGAGTTCTGCCGTTACGGCTCTCGCGTGCGTCTGCCAAACCTTATCCACTCTGCATTCCCCCACCGCGCTTTTGATCGATTCCCATGATCGGATATTTGCCAGTGCGTCAGCCTCGATTCGCGCAACGATCTTGCCGGTGTCAAAATTAAATATCTTTTGCCGGACGTTCTCCGGAAATATTTTTCTTACATCCTCAGAATACTGAGAACCATCCCCCGGCGCTTCATAGGAAAACTTTCGCAGATCGTAAAAAGACAATTCATTCGGATAATGTATTTTAGCCGGACCCGATGAACCGCTTACGTTTTTTAATTGACCGTCTTCGACAACATATTCTCCGCAATACACCCAAAGCGAGAACGGGAATAATTCGTTTTCTTGATCAAGATTTTCGATCACACAGAGGGCAAAACTGTCATCCCTGTTTCGCCAGCTGAAACGCTTTTGCGTCACAAGATAATTGGTGATCGCTTTTTCAAGCTGATCATTCTTGAAATTTCCGGACGTATCGCCGCGCTCATATGGATCAAGCGTAACACCGGAGATATACCATCGATTTCCCATGTCGCGTCTTTTTTCTGCAAGAACGGTTATCGGCCTTTTGTCGGACGAATTGCCGTCCACATCAACGCTTGTAATTTCGATAACTCGTCCTTTAACTTCGTACGCATAGTCCGATCTTTTTTCAATATTGAGTATTTCAATGCGATCCGGCCATGGGCTCGAGGTCAACCTGCCCGGAACGTTCGCGGGATCTTCTGAGGCTTTCGCAACCCATTCGGCAATGAGCACGGGCGAAGAAACGAGCTCGCCATAATTATCCTCCATGCTTTTCGTTAAAATTTCTCTCGGCGCCAAAAGCGAAACATTTTTAAGCCGTTTTCCAAAAGTTTCAACCAGACTTTGTACATCCTTGCGATCGTTCGCTTCCCCAAAAAACCGCGGCCAAGCAAAAGCAAGAATACCGCCCAATAAAACAATTAAGGAAACAGTCAACAAGACTTTTTTATTTTTCGATGTATGCTCGAAGATCATAAAGAAAGTGATACCATCTCTAACTAACCACTCCCTCTCGTCATCCCGGGCCGCGACCCGGGATCCACGGGGAATAACGATAGACGTGGATTCCGGCTCGCGGGCCGGAATGACCACGAAAGTGATCGGGTTAATTGGAGATGATATGATTAACAATATTAGTGATTCCAGTATACGCTTTTAGCTATTTCTACGCTAGGTAAATATCATGTATGTAGCATAAAAAATCGAATGAGTTATACTCATTCGATTTGAATATTGCGCTTTTACCTTCAGTGGGGGTAACGAGGTTTATCAACTCCCGCCGGTGAAATTTCCGCCCAAAAACCGACGAGATATGCGATACAAACAAACAACCAGAGCCAGAAATGAGCCGGATCAAGAAACGCCGTTAAGCCCGAAAGAAAAGCGCCGATCAATAAATAAGTCTTCACAAGATATATCCTCCTTTTTGTTTCCCACCAAGAATACTAAGAGAAAATAGGTTTTAAGTCAAATTTTTTATTCCATTGATAGTCTATTGAACTCCACCTTTCTGTAATAATTCGGACACCGTTACAAATGTATATCCTTTCTGTTTAAGTGCATCGATTATCAGAGGTAAAGCTTTTCGTTGTTCACCGCACGTCTCACAGAACGGGTGCAAGAGAATAATGGAGCCGGGCTTCGTATACTTGATAGTGTTATCTACGAAGAAATCAGCGGACGCGCCGTAGGTGTCAGGCTCAACATCAACCGTAATGGTTTTGATATTGTGTTTACTTAAATACCAAGGCAAGCCAAAAAGTTTTTTACAGTTAGGCGGGCGGAACGTAATATCGCCTTCATACCCGGCCTCTCTAATGAGATCATTTGTTTTTTGAATCTCCGTATCGATGAAACTCTGCGATTTAAATATCATCCGTTGATGCGAATACGAATGGTTTCCAATTTCATTTCCATTGGTGATTATCCGCTTTGCTGTGTCAGGATACTTTTCAATTTGTTGGCCGATGACATAAAACGTGGCAGGTATTTGCCGTTGTTTGAGTACGTCAAGCACTTCGTCCGTATAGACGGTCGGAGCGTCATCGAAGGTGAGCGCGATCAATTTTTCGTCTGTGTCGACCCTTGCTATCAGCGTCCCAAACACTTGGTATGTTCTGGAATTCATAAGCTTATAGGTACCGTACAAAGCGGCCATCACAGCAAGGATTATTCCTAATGTGATCAGAGATATTTTGAAAAATTTATTCATAGTTCTAATTTGCCGGATAATGGGGTCAGGTACGATTGTTTTTCGAATTATGTGCTAATTTATTTTCAATCGTATATTTAAAGGTATATTAGCAATAACAACGCTATACATATTTTAGAAAACAATCGTACCTGACCCCATTCCGTTGACCAAACCGAAGCGGTCATTTTGTGTTTTTTTTCTTATATTAAGTCGGTTTAAATCTATTTATAAAATAGGTCTTCTAAAAGAAGTCTCATTTTGAGTGCAGCTCCTTCAACATCCGATAATTCGGGGGAAAAAGTATAAGAATTCTGTGCGCCGCCAGAAAAAGCTTAAAGCCCAATAGAGTATTGCACATAAGACAAAGCGTAGGAGTACATAAGCACGATACCACCAAGTCCTATTAAAGCAATAAGTAAAACAATAATCGGTGTAAAAAATTTTAATTTTTTCCCTTTGTATGTTGCAAGTATTAATAACACTAAAAGACTAAGAATTTGCAAGAACAAAATATTTGTATACAGTTTCGCATTGGTATTGTCGCTCAAAAAAGCAACATTCTGCTCCAAGTTTTTCCACGACCCAAAGATTGAGAAAAACCAGTATTTGCTTATCATTCCCCATACAAGTTCCGGGACAATAAATAAAGCAGAGAAAGTACTAAAAATCAGTCTCTCTTTTTTTGTTAAATTTTTCATAGTTAAAATTCCTATTTTTCTAATAGCTTCAGTATATCATCACATTGAGTTTTGCGTGTGGTTTTTCTATCTTCTGCTGCGATACTTGATAAACAAGGTGTACATAACACACGACAAAAAATAATAATAAACTAAACCAACTAGTGAGTAGGATAAATTTAGTAACACCATATCCTCGGTTGGGTTGACGAGAGGTGTCAAAATGGCAATCCCCGCATATACAGGTAATAGTAAGATACTAGAAAAAGCCATCATTAAATAATCCATGGCTGATCTTTGGCATACAGTACTCAAAAAACAATCCATCAGATGGTTCAAAGCATATTGATACGACAAGTACCCCAAGGCGAGAAATATTACAAACAAAGCTAATTTGTATTTATTTGGTTTTAAAAACATATTTTGAACAGTTACAATAATCACCTTTAAATTATATCACTTCTTTTGGTATAAAACATCTTCTTCTTCGTTCACTCGTGTTTAATTCTCGCGTTTTAGAATCATCGTAACGATATCGTTACTGTTTTTGATGTTCCGTCATCAATTGCGATGCGTATCTGCCACGTCCCGACAGAGAGCGGTTTGGTCGCAAGGTTGAAAACGTATTGATTGCCGATTGTATCGTAACGGAATAGATTTCCCGAAGTTGCCGCGCTTGTCGAAACTGCTTCCGTTTCCGTGCCGAGAACTCCGTTTGAAATTTTATTAACGTAGATATTCGCCGTTGCGGTAGAAATGAAGTTTCCATCCGCATATTTTATCCGGAACTTTACGGGAACAGTGGAACCGAGTTTAAAGATGCTCTTCCCGTCGGCGTTTATCGGCTGAAGGATACCTCCGTAATCGTAGCGGACGGAATACGTTACGGTTTTCGCGGAAGCATTTCCCGCATTATCGGTCGCAAAAACTGAGTAAGTTTTTTCTCCAATGGTTCCCGTGTCTATCGAAGCTCCGGTCGTTGTCGTCCCTTCGGACAGTAACATCCCCGAAACAGTATCTGCCGCGGACCACTCAGCGAGAATGTTCTGGTTGAGGAAATATTCGCCGCCATTTGTCGGGCTGCTGATTGCGACCTCCGGAGCGGTTTTGTCGATCTTTACGGAAATGGTACTCGTCGCCTCAATGTTTCCTGCGTTATCTACTGAGTAATACATGATAACCGTTGTGCCTTCGGTTGAGATGACGACTGGCGTTGTTGTCGCCCATGTCGTTCCATCGTCCAACGAGTATCTTGTTTCGTAAACACCGGAGGATGCGGCATCTGGTAAATCGGTTGCGCTAAAAGTTAGGGAAACATCCGAGGTATACCAGTTATTTTGACCAAGCGTTCCGATTGGTGTTGCGGTCGTTTGCGGAGCAATCGTATCCGGCAAAGTATCTCCCGTTCCAACGCTCGGCAAAATATTCTGAGTAGCGCCGTCAGATGATTTAAGGACGAGGGGCTGAGTGTTTGTTTCAGTAAGCGCAATATCCGCCGTTGTGCCGATTGATATCGGAATATCGTAATATGCCGCCGTATTTACTGTGGCGCTATTTTCCACCTTTTCCGAAACAAAACTCATATTTCCGGAACCTGTCGCAATAAGTTTGACGGTGTAATTTTGTCCACTTGGAAGTTCGGGAAGAAACGCAAATTTTTCTTCGCCTATAGTATCGTATGCAACACCGGGAATATCCGCATCAAAGGTGCCGTCCGAATTGGGTCCGAGATGTCTTCCTTCCGGATCGTAAACATTAAGATCAGCAGGAGAATGGACGGATACCGACATACCACTTATTTTGCATTCGTTCGCGTTCGCAGTTAACCCCAATCTTGTTTGAACGGAATCGCCAGTGAGAATATCAGCAACCTGAGCCCGAATGATTGGAGCAGACGGCATCGTGGAATGATTTGCTTTAAGGGCGTACAAATTTGTCGCTCCGCCGATATGTGCTGCTGAAAAGAACGGAACGGTTTCATCTCCCGCGTCATACTTTACCACACTAAATCTCGGATTCTTTTCAATCACTTGCATCACTGTCGGTGTCTGGCATCCGATAATGTTCCAAACATCTATTCCTGTTCCGGTAAAACTAAAATTATCAAGAGCGTTAGAATGGAAATTTTCGGCGTTGTTGATAAGTGCTGAATTCAAACCTTTTCCGATAAGTGTTGATTTTGTAGTATCGTAATCGTAAATAACATTTTCTGTATAAGTTCTATGGAGAATTTCTTTTCCGAGATATCCAGAAGAATGGGCAAAATATTCGCGAGAAGGTAGTAACTCATAGACCGACGGCATATTTTGCGAAATGTTTTTCACTTCTATTGGACTAAGACCGAATACACCCAATTGAACCCCCATGGTATCGCCAGAGAGGAGTACTTTTGCGGCTTTTGGTGCGCCCAAGTTCGGCGTTCCAATAAAAACAATTTTACGTATCTTTGCGTTATCTTCCGGATGTTCAAGTAAGAATTTTTTGACGAGAAGTCCACCCTGACTGTGTGCAATAATATCAATTTTTCCTCCTCCTGCGATATCTTCAATTTTCTTCTTTAGCGCAACATCAGCATTATTCGCAATATCGGCTCTCCAATCGTACGGGTACATAAAAAATTCAGTATTAGTGGAGTATCCTCGGGAGAGGAATTCAGAAACAAGCCCCTCTGTGTAATCAAATCTTCCTTCTGGATTTCCAATAACCTGCCCAACAGTAACAGAAGTATCTGAAGGTGTGCCTGCTAAATTAAAAGCAAGTGGATCCATAAAACTATCACTAGGAGATTTCAACATATTTGGTATGTTTGCCCACAACAAATCACTTCCTTTCGAAATCTCTGTTCCCATTATTCCGGGCACGAACAAAACAGGAGTTTTTCCCATCGGTTCCGGCGGTTGAACCTCTTCGATTGGATCAGTCAAAAGCCACGGGATGAAGAATACATTATCCGAAACACCGTTTCCTGTTGCTGTCGGATTAAGTGTTGTATGTTTCGGACCGGTGGTATCGCCCCAGAAAGTTTCAGAGGCATCAATAGTGTTCGGCGAAGCATTATACACCCCGTAACTCACATTATTTTTGATGGAATTTCGGTGTAGGGTCGTCGTTCCGCTCGTCTGGTAAATTCCGTGTCCCGACGCGAACGAAATTTGAGAATTGGAAACGGAAAGCGTACCACCGCTGTTATAGAGATTCGCGCCCGAGTAATAATACCCGCCATATTTTATAAAAGCGTGATCAAATGTTGCATTTCCTCCGCTCAAAATGATTATATGCGCCCAATCGTTCGGTGCGGGCGAAGAAATATTTCCATCGGCGTTTGTGTCACCAAGAACATCATCGTCTTTAAGAGAAGTGAAGTAGATGGGATTGGCTGCCGTTCCGATGGCGTTAAGCGTTCCGAGAATTGAAAGACGATCCCATATGCTGCGAAATTTCACGACAGCACCAGGGTCAACCGTCAGAGCGCTTCCTGTCGGAACAGTGAGATCTGAAATAATATACGAGAGATTTTCTTTTTTCCAATGCTGACTCGCGGTAAGAGACCCGCCCATCACGAGACCGCGTAATCCTTTTCCGCTTGCGGAATTTCCGGAATTAGTCAGCACCAACCCCGAACCAAAATCGAATGTTGCAGCCGAATTGTCATTATCAGAAAAAGTGTTTCCCGTAAGAGTAAAATTCCCCGAACCTGTTGCATAAATACCGTACGTATTGCTATGTGACAAAGTAGAATTTTCCACAGTAGTCGCTCCTGACGTATGATAAACGCCGTAACCTGAAGCGTGCGATACTTCGGAATTTGAAACAGAAAGAGTTCCTCCGTTATTGTAAATATCCGCGCCCGAATAATAGTATCCACCATAACGAATTATGGAGTGATCAAAAGTAGTTCTGCCCCCGCCGAGCACTATAATATGTGCCCAGTCGTTTGCTTGAGGAGACGAATCAGTTCCGTCCGAATTCGTATCTCCGAGAATAGAATCGTCTTTGAGAGAAGTGAAAAATATCTGGTCGGTGGCAGTGCCGTTTGCAGAAAGCGTTCCTAAAATAGAAAGGCGATCCCAAATGCTTCTAAATTTGATCACGGCACCCGCGTCGATATCGAGAGTACTTCCCGTGGAGACAGTAAGGTCAGAGATGATATAAGGCAAACCTTCTTTTACCCAATGCTGGCTCGCAGTAAGAGATCCGCCCATCACGAGACCACGCAATCCGGTCCCGTTTGCCGTATTTCCTGAATTCGTCACAACAAGACCTGAGCCGAAGTCGAACGAAGCAGATGAATTTTGATTGTTAGTGAAGGTATTACCGACGAGCGATACCGATCCTGATCCTGTGCCATACACACCGTAAGTAGTATTGTTAACGATCGTGCTTCCTGCAACCGAAGTGGAACCGTTCGTGTGATATATTCCGTAACCGGATGCGCGAGCGATCGTAGAACTTGAGATGCTGAGCGTTCCGCCATTATTATAGACATCGGCACCCGAGTAGTAATATCCTCCGTATCGGATTACGGAATTTTCAAAATTTGCAACTCCACCACCGAGCACAATAATGTGAGCCCAATCATTCGGAGTAGGCAGACTGTCCCAATTGTCACCGTTAGTGTCGCCTAATGCCGCATCATCTTTTATAGAGGTAAAATATATCGGATCGGATGCTGTTCCATTTGCGCTGATCGTCCCCAAGATAGAAAGACGATCCCAAATACTACGGAATTTAATGACAGCGCCGGCATCAATAGAAAGTTCGCTTCCTACAGGAACGGTAAGATCAGAAATGATATACGGCAATCCTTCTTTTACCCAATGTTGGCTTGCTGTGAGAGAACCGCCCATCACAAAGCCACGAAGACCAGAGCCAAATGCTGTATTTCCCGTATTATGTAAAACCAACCCCGAACCAAAATCAAAAGAAGAGGCAGCATTTGAATTATCAGTAAACGTATTGCTGTTAAGAGTAATTTCGCCTGAACCTGTTCCGTACACGCCGTAGATATTACTGTTGGTAATCGAAGAGTTTTGCATGGTCGTATTTCCGCTTGTATGATATATCCCATATCCCGATGCATAACCAATGTTTGAGTTTGAAACAGAAATTGTTCCGCCGTTGTTGTATACGTTCGCACCGGAATAATAGTATCCGCCATAACGAATTATGGAGTGATCAAAAGTCGCCGAGCCCCCGCCGAGCACTATAATATGTGCCCAGTCATTCTGATTTGGAGTTCCGTTGCCTGTTGCTCCCCCGACTGAATTATCATTGATTGAGGTAAAATATATCGGATTGGATTCAGTACCAACCGCGTTCAAATTTCCGAGAACGGATATTCTGTCCCAAATACTGTTCATTTTTATCACCGTTCCCGGTTCTATCGTGAGAGTGCTTCCCGAAGGAATCGTGATATCGTGAACGATATATGGACCGGCATCTTTTGTCCAATTTCCCGAAACATTTCCGGAAACTTCGATTGATGCTAATGATACCGACGGAAGAGAGAAGAAGATAACGGCGAGTAGGATGAGTTTTTTCATTATTTTTTACGAATTAAACGGCTAAAAAATGGGTTACTTTTGAGGCGATACTATCACAAAAAACAGCAAATGAAAATAGCATGAAATAGGTGAGAAAAGGAAGGAAAAACAAAAAAGTCCGCATCCAGAGGATACGAACTTTTTTGAAATCTTTACCAAACACCAAGCCCTCGGCATAGGTCCGATAAAAAATACTACGAGCGGAGGGGGAGGGATTCGAACCCTCGGAGCAGTTACCCGCTCTCATGATTTCGAGTCATGTGCCTTCGACCTCTCAGCCACCCCTCCATTAGTCTAAATTTTGCCTTTCCCGCTTGCGAGCGGGACCCCGCCCGCTGGCGGTGGCGACCACTCAGCCACCTCTCCATGGGTTGTTGAGCTAACTTTTATATACTAGCATAATCCCTTTGATTTTTCCAGACAATATGCTATATTCTTATTAGTCTATAAAGTCCCCGCCTTCGCTAAAGCTACGGACGGGCAAGCATCAGGTCCATAAAGTCAAAAGTCACGAAATCGTTATGACTTTACAGACTTTTGACTTTTAACTTTCGACTAGTGTTGGCCCTATCGTCTAACGGTTAGGACGGAAGCTTTTCAAGCTTTAAATCAGGGTTCGATTCCCTGTAGGGTCACAACACAAAAAATTCCACTTTGCAAAGTGGAATTTTTTGTGTTGTGACCCT
>JALNYN010000020.1 GCA_023229825.1 Minisyncoccota bacterium | reverse complement strand
GGATGCTAAAAGTGCAACCTCTAACACGATCACGTGATAGATATTTTGTTCTCTGATCGGGGTCTAAAAATGAAAAAAATCGCGAAATTGCTTGCGAATGGTTTCATGATAATCATCGCTTTATTTACTCTCTTACGAATCGTCATCTCACTCTACCCGGCAGAATTATTATTATTCGGAAGAGTGCTTTCCCCTCTCGCCGGTACGGCGGTTTTCACGGTTGGCTTGATCGCCATAATTATTTTAATCTGGATCATTTTGGTGTTATGGGCCATGTTCGGACTCAGAACCAAATTTTAATATTTGCGCTCGGCTTCGGTCGAGCGTTTTTTGTAATTGTCCCGCATTCGTCATTGCGTAATTCACGGCATAACGACGTGGATTCTGGGTCAAGCCCAGAATGACGACAGAGGATACTGTTCAAGTGAAAGCTGTAAATAGATCAATTCGTTGTTGAAAAATACCGCCATTGATAAATATGTTTCTATCCCGCATAATTAATAACGGTTCGGGTAAATTGGAATGATCGTTGATTGATCGTTTCATTAAACATAACCTCCGGGCCCACAAAAATTTTATGCCCGAAGATCAAAACAGCGTTTTATCGCTCATGGTAAATCATCACGCTTTGCTCGAAATGCTTTTTTTTATTGCAAAAGATGACGCGATCTCAAAAAGCGATCGAGCAAAAGAAACGATTTCCGCTTTCCGCTGGGAGTACGAGAAACACATGTTTGCCGAGGAAAACGTAATTTTTAATTTTCTGCAATGGAATTATCCGGACGTGTATCAGCTGACGCTTCGCCTCACGAATGAACACGAATCAATTCGGCATCTTCTTGATAAAATAGAATCAGAGTTGCCGAATGTCTCGGAGAATGATCTTACGGTCCTTTCGTCGCTGCTTTCGGGACACAGAAAGGACGAGGAAACAAATCTGTACCCGATGGTCGACAAGGAACTCCCAGAGAATCAAAGGAAAAGGATCATCGAAAGAATAAATGGAGTGGCGCCGATAAATAATTTTGTAAAATAAACCGCAAACAACTTCTTTGTCTCTTTCACTAAATAAAAAATCAAATACCAACCGCTTCGTCATTCCGGACCGCGATCCGGAATCCACGTTTATCCGCATAGCGACGTGGATACCGGATCGCGGTCCGGTATGACGACGGGATGTTGTGAAATTCCAATGCTTTATCTGCTATTCTATCTTTTAGTTTCTAATACGGAGACTATAAAAACGAGGCCTCTTATGGTGCCTCGTTTTTGTTAGCAGGATCCTGTCATTACTTCGGTCGGAGCGTTGGGAAAAGTATTACTTCTCGAATGTTTTTCGTGTTCGTGAGGATCATGATCATGCGATCGATGGAAAGTCCTACGCCGCCCGCCGGGGGCATGCCGTATTCCATAGCCTCGATATATTCTTCATCCTTCGGCTGGGCTTCTTCGTCTCCCGCCCCCCTGCTTTTTTCTTGTTCGACGAATCGCGCGCGCTGATCGATAGGGTCATTAAGTTCTGAAAAACCGTTGACGACTTCAAGTCCGCCGATGACGAGCTGATAGCGTTCTATCAGTTCCGGATCGGCTTCCTGTTTCTTTGCAAGCGGAGAAAAAGCTACAAGATAATCTTTTATAAACGTCGGCTGGATCAGTTCGTTCCGGACGTATTTTTTGTAGATCGCATCGAATATTTTCTCGATGCCTTCTCCTTTTCCGACCTCGATGCCGAGTTTTTTGGCCTCGGGAACGAGTTCATCGTAAGTAAGTTTTTGGGGATCCTTGAGCCCTGAATATTTTTCAATGAGATCAAAGAAAGACGCGATTTCGAATTCTTTCCCAAAGTCAATTTCATGCTCTCCGAAAAGAATTTTCGTACCGCCCGTAATTTTCTCGGCGATCGATCGCAAAAGCGTTTGCAGGAATGCCATATGCTTATTCATGTCAGCGAAAGCCTCATAAAATTCGACAGTCGTGAATTCCGGATTGTGAGTGACATCAATGCCTTCATTTCTGAAAAGGCGTCCGATCTCGTATACTTTCGGCAACCCCGCCACGAGCAGTTCTTTCAAATACAGTTCGGGCGCAATACGCAGAAAAAGGGACATATCGAGCGCATGATGATGCGTCTCGAATGGCTTGGCCGTAGCACCGCCCGCTATGGGCTGGAGGATCGGTGTTTCAACTTCCAGAAACCCGGCATCGTCGAGCGCTCGGCGAAGTTCTGCTACAAATTTTGATCGCAGGATAAATCTGTTTCTTACTTCTTCGGACATCAAAATGTCCAGATAGCGTTTTCTGAAACGTTCTTCAACATCCTGCAAACCGCTCCATTTATCGGGCAGCGGTCGCAAGCATTTCGAGAGCATGCGCCATCCTTCCACTTTCAGCGTTTTTTCTCCGCGCTTCGTGACAAAGAGCGTTCCGGTCACTTCCAAAAAATCACCGATATCCACCAGTTCTGTAAAAGAGGAAAAAAGCGCCTCATCCATTTCATCTTTTTTGAGAAGACCCTGAAAATTTCCCGTTCCGTCGTTCAGGTTGAAAAACAAAAGTCCCCCCTGTCCGCGGAGAGCCATGATGCGTCCGGCCAAAGTGACTTTTTTCCATTCTTCCAGGAGAAGATCGAATTTTTCGAGAACTTCCGCAACAGAAATATCCCGATCATTCGTAACGGGATAAGGCTGTGCGCCGCCTTCTTTAATAGTTTCGATCTTTTTTATCCGTTCTTCGCGAACGTCTTCCAGAAATGAGGACATCGTTTAAATTAAATTAAAAAGTAAAAATGAAAAACTAAAAACAAAATAACATAAATAAAAGCAATTGCATTCTTATATTTTCTGCGTTCGTTGGGTACGAAAGTTGTTACTTTCATTTCGAACGTTCGCTTGAAAATTAAAAATTTAATGACAACCCGTGTGGAAAATTTTTCCTTTTTAATTGTCGTTTTTCCCTTTTCATTTTTACTTTTTAATTTGTCACCTTATCGTACATCCACCACCGTATACGACACTTCATCTCCATTCGGTTTTTTATAGACGACGGCGTCTCCCTTTCTTTTTCCCATCAATGCCTGTCCAAGCGGAGATTTATTGGAGAGTTTTCCTTTGCTGAGGTCGGCCTCTTCGGTCCCGACGATCTCAAGTTCGGTATTTTCTTTTTGATCCTTTCTTCGCACGGTGATCATGGAGCCCATCGATACGACATCGGTATCTTTGTGCGACACGATAGTAGCCGATTTGAGCAGCGTTTCGAGTAACGCGACGCGGTCTTCGAGCTCGGCCTGTTTGCTTCGGGCCTCGTGGTATTCGGCGTTCTCTGAAAGATCGCCCAGCGATTTGGCGTATTCAAGGTCAGTGAGAACCTTTTTTCGACCGGTCGAACGCAAATATTCAAGCTCTGTCTTGAGCTCGTCGTATTTCTCTTGGCTTAGATATTCTTTTTCATCATTCATAGTATTGCCATTATACCTGTTTTTGGGCAAATAACAAGGATTAAGTGCCAAAATTAGTGGATTGTGCTATAATGACAATATAAGAGCAAATTTGCATTATAATTAATTTTATATATATGCCAGGACAAAATTTCGAGCAGGCGCCTGATGATAGTGACCAACCGGGTCATTCGCAAGAAGAAATATTCCCCGATGTAATGGTGAACCTTATAAAAATTCAATGGATCCCCGACACGGAGGAATTGCTGCCAAAGGTCTTTGATCCCGATCTCAAAAACGGTTTTGGGATGGAGCTTGCTAAAATAAAGACTGATTTTGAAACCATCGAACATGCCGACTGGAACGATAATGAAGTAAAGAAACAGGTAAAAGATGTCTATATGAGAGCGGAAGATCTCTACGGAAAAGTGGGTCTGTGCGTAGAAGAAAAAGAAGCGGCATAAAGTACTTCCTAGAAAATCAAAAAAAGAGCCTCTAGGCTCTTTTTTTGACAACAGGTTGTCTATATGATATGTTTATACACGGGAATTTGTAATTAATAGCACCGGAGATTTTCCATGAGTTTAGATACATTTGATTTGGTAGTTCGTCAGGTTATTGTGGGCGCTTCCGCAGGTCTCCTTTTGGGTGTGGCATTTGCCAAGTGGTTTTTTTCACCTGATTATCAAAATATTGTACTTTTTGCAACTATGACCATAGTAATAGTATTAAATGTTTGGCTTGGTTTCAAAACAAGAAACACAGCTGAATAATACTCAGTCAGCCGACCGACGCTCTGTTTACTCAGGGTGTCGGTTTTTTATTTGTCGTGGTGAGGTGATACCACTTAGAGACGGGATTTTGCTGACTTCATTGCTCGCCGGTTCGCTACACCGAGGGCAGTCCTTTCCCCGTCGCTCACCGCTCCTCTTTAAGGACTGCCCTCGGTTTCGCTCTTTTTGCTTCCGTTTGTTGTCGTCCCTGATACTGATACTATCCCCTGATACTTAGGTACTTATTTGAAGTACTCTGGCGTATATATCCCCATCCAATTCACCATCTGCCCCATCGTTGCCGGAGCGCCTTGGGTGTATTTTACGGGACCGTGTTCCATAACGAGGGCGAAAGCGTAGCGCGGGTGTTCGTACGGAAAAAATCCAACGATCCATGAATTGACCATATCTTTTTTAACACCCAGTTCAGCGGTTCCGGTTTTTGCGGCGATATTCACGCTTGCCACGTTCAGAGCTCCGGCGATCCCGAACAGAACACTTCGCCTCATTCCTTCGCTCGCCACATCGAAATATGAGGCCGGGATATCCGCGATCTGTTTTTTCTGTATGGTCGTATTGACGACCACATGCGGCGTTACCAAAGTGCCGCCTGATGCGATCGCCGCCACCGCATGCGCGGACTGAAGCGGTGAAACTTGAAATCCATATTGTCCGATCGCTGTGTGATACGTGTCGCCGAGCAGCCAGTCAGCGCCGGAAAAATTTTGCTTTTTCCACTCCGGCGTCGGTATCGTACCCACCGCTTCGCCCTCGACATCTATGCCCGTTTTACTTCCGAAGCCGAATAGCCGCATATACTTTTCAATGTTCGCAATGCCGATCCCCTTTTGGTCTTTATATCCGCCGCCGACCGCATAAAAATATACGTCCGAGGATACGGCAATGGCATCTCTCATATCGACCCATCCATGCGCGCGCCAGTCTTTGAATACGCTCGGTTTATCAGGAAAATACGGATTCGGTATCGTGATCGCGCCGGTGCTCAGTATTTTTTTGCTCGGGTTGATCACCCCGACATCAAGCGCCGCGATCGCCATAAAAGGCTTCACGATCGATCCGGGAGTATAGAGCCCGGAAACGGCGCGATCCAAGAACGGGGTCGCCTTGTTCGTCTGATAGCTTGAAATGGTTTTTTTATCCGATCCGTCGGTAATCACCTGAGAAGAATACTCGGGATAGCTCGTCATTGCGAGGATCTCGCCCGAGTTCACGTCCATTATGACGCCGCTTCCCGCACGAAAACCGGAGCTTATCGCCGCGTCGGAAATGACCTTGTAAAGCTGTTTTTGCACGCGCGAGTCAATGGTGAGGACCAGATCTTTTCCCGAAACGGGCGGTTCGATCACGCTTTCGGAACGCGTATTTGAAAGCGCATCGACCTCTTCGATCTTCAGTCCCGTGATGCCGTTCAGGTCCTTGTTATAAATTTTCTCTACGCCGTCCCTCCCTTCGTATTCGGTTGAATAATAATTTCCGGACTTATCCTTTGCCGGATAGCTCACATAACCGAGAATGTGGCTGAAACCCGGATCGGCAATGTATCGGCGCAGAGCAAAATCATTCAGAACATCCTTGTGTTCCGACGATGTGGCGGTTTCCCAATCATTCGGATTGCCTGATAGAACATTCCAGACAAGCGGAACTTTGTTCCTGTCATAAATAATGCCGCGATCTCCGAATATGACGGAATGATCCAAACGATTATTTTCCGCTCGGATCCGCAATCCTTCCCCCTGTGCTATCTGAAGAATTCCGACCTTAGAAAGATAAGAGATCTGTATGACAAAGAAGAAAATTCCGAGCAGGATGATCGTGTATTTTGAAATGGGTTTTTCAATGCGCCCCTCGAATTGCTGCATATTGAAATTGGCAAGATTTTTTGAATCAAGAAGAACCTCGTTCGGATCGATCTCTGTTATTTTTGAATATTTTCTTTTAAACATGTTCATTCATCGAAGAAACGAATTTTTGTTTTGAGAAACTCCGCCAATGAGAATAAAATGATCCCGGCCAGGGAGAAAACGAGCCGAAAATCGTAAATTGCGAGCGCTTCCGTACCATAAAGCGCATCCATGATCGACCCGAAAACAATGAGCTCGAAATAATTTTTAAAGATCGATCCGCCGATGAATCCGATAAGTACAAAAGACCACCACGGGAAAAAAAGCACGCAAAAAAAGAGTGCCAGATCAAAAATGATCCTTCTTGAATATATTGTTTTTTGAGAATTTTCGTGAATCATTTTTTTTCGTCATTCCGGACTTGCTTGCCCTCCCGTAGCTTTAGCGTAGGAGGGATCCGGAATGCACGTCCGTCTGACAAAACGTGGATCCCGGGTCGCGGCCCGGGATGACGTGCCAGGGGTGGTCAAAGCCGATTTTCTTTATTTTACTTTTCCACGCTTACGTACTTTATGTTAAACAGGTTTGCCGGACTCTGCAGATAAAATTTTACGAAAGAATTATCCAGCTCTTTTTCTCTAGACACGATGTATGCCGTGATGTGTTCGGGGTCATCCGAAAGCATGGCTATGTCTCCTTCTTTGACATCCACATCTTTCGGTATCTCGACAAAAAAAGATCCGCCGCCCATACCGAAAAGCTCAGCAGGTATGTTTTCAGGTCCCAAAAAAACGTTTGTCGTTGCACCGGCGGTCGAGAACAGGCGAGCTTTGGACGAGCGTGCATACACCTCTTCCACGATGCCGATAAGCGCGGTGTCACCGGCAAAAACTTTTGCACCCTTGCTGATGCCGCCGTCTTTTCCTGTATCGATAAGAAAAGTATCATAAGCGGTTACGTTCGGACGTGAAATGATCCGCGATAAAACGGTCTTTTCAGGTTTTTGGGAAAAAACATCTTTCAGCTCGATATTTTCTTGCACAACAAAATCATATCCGGAAAGTTTTTGTTCAAGATCCGATACCTTGTCGGTTAAAGCGCGATTTTGTTCATATAGTGCCCGTTTTGAGCGAAACATCGAGAAAAAACCGAGAATACCTGAAGATGATCCTTCACCCGCCGACCAAAGAGGCGTCGATGCGCTATTCGCCAGCGATGAAAAACCGCCAAAAAGAGACGGAAAGATCGTAAGCAAGACCAGTAAAAAAACACCCAAAAAGATAATACTTTTTTTCGCGCTCTTCTTTGCTTGTTTAGGCTGGAAAGACTTGTAGGGCATAAAAATTAAAAAGTAAAAATGAAAAACTAAAAACTACAAGGTAAAATAAAAGCAATTACATTCTTATATTTTCTGCGTTCGTTCGGAAATGAAAGTTATTACTTTCATTTCACTCACTCGCTTGAAAATTAAAAATTAACGGCAAATGCCAAAAAATTTTCATTTTTAATTGTCGTTTTTAATTTTTCATTTTTACTTTTTAATTTTTTATGTCGGCGCTTCTTCGTCATCCTCGTAAATGAGCGCTTCGCGATACGTATCAAGCTGTTCCACAACAATACCCGTCCCTCGCGCGATGCAGGTCAGCGGGTCCTCCGCTATGTGGATGGGGATCCTGAGCTCTTCATAGAGGATGGAATCAAGACCCCGTATCAATGCGCCGCCTCCGACGAGAACGATCCCGCGGTTCATGATATCGGAAAGTACCTCGGGAGGCGTTTCCTCGATGACTTCTTTTACGGAGGTGACGAGCATGCCGATGGATTGAGATATCGCTTCCCGAATATCAGAATCGGTGATCACCACTTCGCGCGGCAGCCCGGTAATGAGATCGCGCCCGCGCAGAGGCGCTTCGAGGGGGACATCGGTTTTAATAACGGAACCAATACTGATCTTAATGGCTTCCGCTGTTTTTTCACCCGTCAATATTTTAAATTCGTTTCTGATATACGCGATGATGTCTTCGTTGAACTTGTCGCCCGCCACGCGGAGGTTTTTTGATTTCACGATACCGCCGAGCGAGATGACGGCGATGTCCGTCGTTCCTCCGCCGATATCGATGACCATGCTGCCGATCGGATCGTTGACCGGCAGTCGTATGCCGATCGCGGCGGCCATCGGTTCTTCGATAATGAAAACTTCCCTCGCACCGGCATTTCTGGCAGCATCTTTTACCGCTCGCGTTTCTACATTGGTGATCCCGGAAGGCACGCCGATAACGATGCGCGGTCTGGCAAGTTTTTTCGAGAGCTTATTGGCTTTGTTGATGAAATAAGAGAGGAGTTCCTGTGTGATCTCAAAATCTGAAATGACCCCGTCGACGAGCGGTCGTACGGCAACAATGTGCGGAGGCGTGCGTCCGAGCATTTCTTTCGCCGAGTGACCCACCGCCACAACCTGGCCGGTTTTTTGATTCACCGCAACGACGGTCGGCTCATTGATGATGATACCGTGTCCGCTTACGTAGACCAGCGTATTGGCCGTCCCAAGGTCGATCCCGATGTCATTATCAAACAATTTCCTGAATTTTGTTAACATAGAAGTACCCCTATTCTACTCGAAAACCTTGCAATCCGTCAAAGATTCACGCTGTTAGAAAATTGACATCAAGAAAAGTCAATTATGAAGCGCGATCACTTGCTTTAGTGATGAAGTTAGTGAAAAATATGCTGAAATATAACGGCGAAACAGGCTTGACAATGCCTTGATAAATAGGTTAGTATCAAATCAGATAAACTGAAAAGATGTAACACCGAAGGAGGTGTCTCATGAAATTGAAATTACACAAACCCGCCCTGTTTGCCGCGATCGTTTCTGTGCTTACTACAGCCGGCATCGTGCTATGGCTCGGTTATGGTCAAGTGGATCCGCCGGTATTTCCCGGTATATTGAACAATGTGTATTTGTCTGTCAATATGATCGTTGCTGCCCTGATCGCATATAATGTTCTCAAAAAAGGCGAGGAAGATTACCCTTTCGATGCTCACGTAGTTTGGTTTGGGTTTCTCATCGGAGCTTTTGTGTTCTTTGTTTCTGTCGTGGTAGCTGCAGCCCCCGAAGCTCTGCTTCCTCTCTTTCAGGCTCAAGCTCAAGCATGGTTCCCTGGTCCGTTATAAAAATACAATCGATCTCGAATTGATCAAAAACTCTCCGGCTACGGCCGGAGATTTTTTCTTTATCCGTCGTAGCCTTTGGCGAAGGCGGACTTATTTGTTGTCCCTGATACTGATACTTTTCCCTGATACTTTGTAAAGCAGTTCCTCTTGCGACAGCATCAGCACTTCCCCGCTTTTTCTTACCTTCACTTCAAATTTTCCCGAAGCGAGCGTTTTGCTTGAAACAACTACGCGATATGGCATTCCAAGAAGATCGCTTCCTCCGAATTTTTCTCCGGCGCTTGCGTCGCGGTCATCGTACAAAACTTCTACGCCGACATTGATCAATTTGTCGTATAACTTGTCGGATGCATCTTTTTCGCGAAGATCGATAAGGTGGACTTTAAACGGAGCGATGCTTTCCGGCCACACAATGCCTTTCTCGTCCGCGAACGACTCCACGATCGTCCCCATAAGTCTTCCGGGTCCGATACCGTAGGAACCCATAATTACCGGCTTTTGTTCGCCATTTTCGTTTTTGTAATGCAAGCCGATCGGTTCGGAAAAACGCGTGCCGAGTTTGAAAATATTTCCGGTTTCGATAGAGTGGACCTCTTCCAATTCGTCGCGTTTCAAACCAAGATCATTCAATACTTCATCGTTCAACACCTCTTTGTTCACCGCGATCCCTTTTTCTCGCGAAAGATAGATCGTGTCCTCTCCGGCATCGCTCAAGGTCTGAAATTCATGGCTGTATTTTGAAAACACTCCGCCGCTCGCGAACGTGACAAATGTTCGATCACCTAAACCGCAGCGCTCAAAAATATTTTTGTACGCTTGTTTGGCTTTCTCGTAAAAGGCGTCGAGATCGGCTTCGGTCGCGCTGAACGAATACAAGTCTTTCATGGAAAATTCCCGACCGCGCATGATCCCGCTTTTCGCCCGCACTTCATTTCTGAATTTATTCTGTATCTGATACGCATAGATCGGCAGGTCTTTGTAGGAAGAAATATGTCCTGTCATGATGTTCGTGATCGCTTCTTCATGCGTAAAACCAAGACCGAGCTCGCTGCCGTTCTTTAACTTCGTTTTGAACCAATTATCCACTTTCGCATCGTCCCAGCGATCCGTTTTTTCCCAGAGCGTCCGATCCTGGAGCGCCGTCATCTGCACTTCCTGACCGCCGATCGCGTTCATTTCTTCCCGAATGATATTTTCAATTTTATTGAGCACGCGAAGTCCGAGCGGAAGATATGAATACACCCCCGCCATTTCTTTATGGACGTACCCGGCTCGTATGAGGAGCTCAGCGTTTTTAGACACCTCATCTTTTGGCGCTTCTTTGCGTGTTTTTGTGAAGAGTTGTGATTGTTTCATCTTTGTTTTTTTAAATATTCGTCGTTCATCGTCCCTAATACTGATACTATTCCCTGATACTTTTCTTAACCCACGAGCAGCTTCCAGACGTCGTTAAAGGTTATGATGATGATCAGCGCAACGAGCAGCAGAAAACTGATCGTATTTATCGTATTGGCGGTTTGCGGTTTTATCGGAGAGCGTTTGATCGCTTCTATCAATACAAAGAACACACGGCCTCCGTCGAGTGCCGGTATGGGCAAAATGTTCACGACAGCGAGGTTGATGGAAATGATCGCGGTAAGAGCGAGTAATCGTTCAAGACCGAGCTTGCTGGCATCACCGACGATCTTCACGATCCCGACCGGTCCCGAGACCTGAGAAAGATCCGCTTTTCCGTAAAATGAGTCATGCAGCAGTCCGAATATACCTTTGAATGTTTCGATCGTGTAAAGATAGGTCAGTTTTGCACCTTCTATCACTGCGATAGGAGGTGAAAGCTTCATGGTGCCGACCATATCCATGGCAATTCCGATAGCGGGCTTTCCTGATACGATCCCCTGCTGAGGAGTAACGACAACCGCCGCTTTCTCCTCTCCTCTTTGAAGATTAATGGAAATCTCCTTTGCGTCACGCGTACCAATAAAGTTTTGGAAGGATTCCGGCGTTGGGGCTGTAATTTTTTCTTGGCTGGCCGTATCGATCGAAGACAAGATCGTATCTCCCGTTCGAATTCCGGCTTTTTCAGCCGGTGAATCTTTGGCGACCTCAACGACCATCAACTTTGGCGTTTCAACCCATTGACCGTTCGGTAGCGGAGAGGACGCCGAGAAAGCGGAACCGAGCATCATACTTGCAGAGATGAGCAGCCAAGCCAGCAGCAGATTGAAAAACACGCCGGCGGAAAGGACCGCGATCTTAATTAATTTCGGCTGATTGACGAAACTCCTTTTTGCCTCAGGTCCGGAGATCGAGTTTTGATCGGGGTCTTCACCGAAGATCTTCACAAACCCGCCGAATGGCAAAGCGTTTACGGTGTATTCCGTTTCACCGAATTTTTTTCCGTACACCTTCGGAGGAAAGCCGATGCCGAACTCATCGACGCGTATCCCGCTTTTTTTCGCCACAATAAAATGCCCGAACTCGTGGGCAAGAATTAAAATGGCGAGGATGATTATAAATAATATAATGCTCATGTAAAAATTTAAAGATAATAGATAATAGAAAATATTGATTTTCATAAAACAGAGAAGCGTTCACACGCATTCTATTTTCTATTCTCAATTTTCTATTTTCGTTTCATTACTCTGATATTTCCTTCTCCTTTCTTTCCGACATTTCTTCCAGTCTCTGATTGGCGGCATCGACTAATTTCTGCATGTCGTCTTTGAGCCGGAACTTGTCATCTTCGGCGATCTCGTGATTCTTCTCTTTCTCTTGTATATCGCTCCATACATCATCTCTTTCGCCGCGGATCGAAACGCGCGCGTGTTCGAGTTTTTCGCGAACGACTTTCATAAGCGCCGTTCTGCGTTCAGCGGTTAAGTCCGGAAAAAATACGCGAACTCCCTGTGCGTCTGCCGAGGCTCCGAGTCCGAGATTGGCTTCTCCTATCGCTTTTTCGATCGCTTTTATTTGTCCTTTGTCCCATGGGGAAACTCTGATCGTTTTCGCGTCTTCGATGGTCACGCTGGCTACGTGTTTGATCAGCGTTCGCGAACCGTATGATTCGACAAAAACGCTATCCAAAATAGCGGGAGTGGCGCGTCCGGTGCGAACGCCGAGATATTCATTCGCCAGCCACTCCTCCACTTCCTGCAACCCCTTTTTAAACGCGCTAAAATCGTAGGACATAAAATGTGTGTATTAATTTATTATAGCTAATATTATAGCAAATATTGCAAAATAATGAAATCGAAAAACTAGTTCATCAAGTTTATAAAGTTCATCAAGCTCATAAAGTCCCGACGGATACGGTTGTTGTTGTCTTTATAACTTGATGAACTTGATAAACTTTATAACTGTTGTGGTGCCACAAGCGCCACGTGCTCCAGCATATTCTTCATCGCCGGCGCCCTCCCGTAGGCGTAGGTACGATATAACTGGAGGAGTTCGAGAATTTGGATCGTTTCGGGCGTGCGTTTTTCGGCGGGAGTTTTCTCATAAAAATATCTTGTCATATCCTCAAGAAAACGCTTCGCCAAGGACGGGTCTTCTTTTAAGACCAGGACTGCGGCGAGGCGTTCGGAATAAGACTTTTTCAAAAATTCTTGAATTTCCAAAACCCCGTTCTTTTCCTCCGAAAAGATACAGACGACGCGGGACAGCAAGGTGGGGAGGAAAAATTGTGCGGACGGCGTCAGTACGAAAAAATGCGTTCCCTCGGTCGGTTCCTCAAAAACTTTCAACAGCGAGTTTTGCGCTTCGACGGTAAAGGTGTCGGCTCCGATAATAAAAATTTTCTTGCCATTTTCCGCAAATGAATGGCGCGACTGCATCCCTTTCAAATTTCTGCCTTCATCAATGCCGAATGTTCCGTGCACAAATTCAAAATAATCCGGATTCCCGCTGACGGTAATACGCATTTCCCCTTCCAAAAATTCCTTCAGCGCCGAAATATTCGGACCGATCTCGCCCTCCAAAAGAAAGGCATGGTGCGCCAGTCCGTTCTCAAAATTCCCTATTTTTGATCGCCAGTTTGAAAAATTCATTATTGTAAAAATATACCAATATACGAATGGGTACCAATATACGAATGAATACGAATACGCCCGTCGCCGGACTGGGGTTGCACCCCTGTCCGAAACGTTTGGCTGATCATCTTTTCCCTGCGGCAATGATCGCAGAAAGAATGACAATGACGAGCATGAGCAAATATACGTTTTTTCCCATTTTATTTTATTTTTTTTAGCAATTTTCGCGGTGCAACTTTTACTTTTATAACTTCTTTTGCTTCTTTTTTTCTTCGCGTTTCAATTTGTTTCAAGTCTTCTTCGGGTTTGATCGCTTCCGGTTTTATTCCGCGATGAAGCAACGCCTGCCGCGTTTCTTTGCTGTTTTTTACCACCTCGGCATTCATTGCTTCTTTTCCCCTGATATTTTTTTCTTTGATGTTGTGGTCGGTCATGGCAAGCGCAAAATCTTTCGCCTTCAATTCCACATGACTGTCAAAATCCGCGAGCGACCTGCCGGATGGGATCTTGCGAATTCGTTTCAATTCGCTCGCGGTGATTCCGCCGTACAGCGCTTCAATATGTTTGTTTTTAAACGTGGCAAATTCCACAGGAAGTCGTATCCCTCTTTTGTACACCGTCCCCTCAATTTTCTTTTCCGTGTCTTTCAATTTTGCGCGAGCTTCCAATCTTTTGTCTTCATATTCTCTCTTTTCCAAAAGTTCCTGTTTCCTTGTTTGTGTTGCGAAATATGTTTGTGCCAATGCGATCTGAGGCTTGCGAGGGTCACCATTTTGCGCGATGAGATAACAGGCGTAACGGGTGAGATAAAAATCCTCAATTGCACGATTTGCACCTGAACCTGTCAATACCATTTTGTCGGCGTCGACAAAATGGTCGGACACCGAGTATTCGCTTGTTTTACAAGCATCTTTGGCTTTTTTAATAACCTCTGCGAACATACGCCAAGTGGAATACCCCATCATCGGCATCAAATCCCGCGCCGACCAAAACTCCATCGGATTTTCATCCTGCGTAACGCGTTTTATAGATTCAAGATTTTGTTGAATTTGAGCAAGTATTTTGTCCATGCTGTTACCATTGTACCCGAAAATGCGGCAAAACAAAAACGAAACATTCCGGACGGGGTCAGAGACCCTCGTCCGGCGAAGTGCGATAGTCGTCGTTAAGCTAATCCGCCAGCCGGCGAACTAACAGCTAAAACCTAAAACCTCGTCTATCGTTTAGCAATAATACTCTTCTTGTACATATCCAAATGCTCAAGCGTGATCCCCGTTCCTTTTGAAACGCAGTAGAGCGCGTCTGTGGCCAATTTCGCTTTTACTCCGGTTTTTCTGAACACAAGTTCTGGGAGATTTCTTAGCATGCTGGAACCGCCGGTCATGATGATGCCTTGGTCGATGATGTCGGCGGAAAGTTCGGGCGGAGTGTCTTGTAGCACGTCTTTGACGGTTTTTACGATCTCGATCAATTCCATCTGTATCGCTTTCACTATCTCATTGGTACCGATGGTGGCCGATCTTGGAAGTCCGGAAATGAAATCGCGGCCTTTGATGATGAGCATAATTTCTTCTTCAAGCGGAATGGCGGAACCGATCTTGATCTTTATCGTTTCGGCCGTTTTGTCGCCGATCGCGAGATTGAAAACTTTTTTAATGTAATCGGCAATGGCGCGGTCGATCTTGTCGCCGGCACATTTTACCGATTTTGACGCGACAATACCTCCGAGAGAGATAACCGCGACGTCGGTCGTGCCTCCGCCGATATCCACTACCATATGTCCGCAGGGTTCTTGAATGGGAATTCCCGCGCCGATAGCGGCGAGGATGGGCTCTTTTACGACATAGGCGTTCTTCGCGCCCGCTTTCACCGCCGCTTCCACCACGGCTCTGCGCTCAGTCGAGGTGACGCCCGCAGGGACGGAGATCATGACCTCCGGTTTAAAAAGCGACCATTTCCCGAGCGCTTTGTTGATGAAATAGCGAAGCATCGCCTCCGTGACGCGGTAATCGGCGATGACACCATCGCGCATCGGTCGGTACGCCACGATATCGTCGGGAGTTCGCCCGATCATGTGTTTTGCTTCAATTCCGACGGCAAGAATTTTGTTGTCATGAGGAGAAACGGCCACAACAGAGGGCTCATTCAAGACGATCCCCTTTCCCGGCACAAATACGAGAGTGTTTGCCGTTCCCAAGTCTATTCCGAGCTTTTTCGTGAAAAATCTCATATATGGCTATATACTAAATGAAATCATGGAAAGACGCAACAAGACGAGAAAGATTTATGATTTATGATTTACGATTTAAGATTTTCCTCCAGCGGGAGGATCAGCCCGCTGGCGGAAAGAATACAAACCTTGTTTGAATTAAAACCTCGTCGTCATTCCCTTGAAAAAGGGAATCCAGAGCACGTGCGATAAACTCTGGATTCCCGCCTACTCGGGAATGACGAAGGAGTGACGAGATTACTTGAGAGATATTGGCAAAGATAGTGTTTTATAGTAATTTATAACAAGAATTGCTTTAGATTGGAGGTATCGATGAATGGTATAATTCTTTTAGCTTTGATTTTTCTTGTAATAACCTGTTGGAACACTGCCATCGCCACGGTTGGAGTCGTTGCGATTATTATCCTGCTTATCGACTTTTTTATTGATTGGCCAACGCCATAATTCCTAGATACAAAAAACACCCCGATGTCTCGGGGTGTATTTTTTATACAGCTTTATTGCTGTTCCATCTCAAGTTGAGATTCTTTGGTCTATTCGCTGCCACATCATCCACCCGCTTTACCGGGGTAATATGCGGCGCGTCGTGGAGAAGTTCGGGAGACACTTCCGATTCGATCAATATCTCGTACATCGCTTTGATGAACGCGTCGAGAGTTTCTTTCGTTTCCGTTTCGGTCGGTTCGATCAGAAAGCAACCGTGAAGCGGAAAATCCATCGTTGGAGGATGAAAACCTTTGTCCATGAGACGTTTGGCAATATCCAGAGTCTTGATTTCTTTCGGTAGACCATCATGCATTATCAAACATTCATGCATGCATGGACGATCGAACGGGATCCGGTAACCGATATCTCGGAGCGAAACGCGAAGGTAGTTCGCATTCAACACCGCAGCTTCCGCCACTTCGCGAAGGCCTCTCGCACCCATCGTGCGAAGATACACATACGCGCGAAGTAAGACGAGGAAGTTTCCGTAGTATGAGTGAATTCGCCCGATCGAATGTTCATCAGTCATTGGTATAAATATACCCGGCGTCGAAAAGAATTTTTCGATCTGCGGATACGGCAGAAATGGAACGAGTTCCTTCTTCACGCCTACCGGACCGGCACCGGGACCTCCGCCTCCGTGAGGCGTGGAAAAAGTCTTGTGCATGTTGGTCTGTATGACATCGAAACCCATGTCGCCCGGACGTGCGATTCCGACGAGAGCATTTAAATTCGCTCCGTCGCAATACAAGAATGCGCCCTTCGCGTGCAGCATATCGGCGATCTTTTTGATGTTGGTTTCAAACAAACCGAGCGTGCTCGGGTTGGTGATCATCATCGCGGCAACGTTCTCATCAAGCGCTTTTTCCAGCGCTTCGAAGTTTACGGAGCCGTCGGGGTTCACTTCAATATTGACGGGGGTAAATCCGGCAAGCATGGCCGACGCAGGGTTCGTACCGTGCGCCGAAGTCGGGATAAGCACCTTGTCTCTTTTTTCTCCGCGCGCTCTGATTGCGGCGCGGATAATTTTAAGACCCGTCACTTCTCCATGAGCTCCTGCAACGGGGTTCAAGGTGAAGGCGTCCATGCCGCAAATTTCTTTGAGCATTTCTTCCAATTCCCAAAGTAGTCTGAAAGCGTCCTGTGTGTCCTTGACCGGCATTGCAGGATGAAGCTGTGTGAAGCCCTTCATATTCGCTACCGCCTCATTCATGCGCGGATTATATTTCATCGTACATGAACCAAGCGGATAGAATGTATCGTCGATGCCGACGTTCCTTTGCGAAAGCCGTGTATAATGGCGGACCATTTCCGGCTCAGTTACTTCAGGAAAACCGTCAAGCGGTCCTCGGCGAAGTTCTTCAGGCAATGCGTGATCCAATTCAATAAGACAAACGCCCTCCACGTCAACTCCGACTCGTCCGGCACGCCCCTGTTCAAAGATAAGTTTTTCTGTATCATTATGTATCATTTCATTATCTCCGTAAGCGCATGAACCAATTTTTCAGCATCTTCGTCCGTATTCATTTCCGTAACCGATACGAGGATATCGTTCGGGTTATTCGAATAATGTTTAGAAAGCGCAATGCCTCCAAAAATATCGCGTTCCGTTAAGTAATGCAGGACATTGTGCCCATATCTCTTCTCGGTACGAATAACAAACTCATTAAACGTGTTCCCCGAAAAAGGTATACTGACTCCCGGAATTTTTGCCAATTTTTTGCGGAGACGAAACGCTTTCACTGCGTTTTGTTGCGCCAACTTCGCAAGCCCTGTTTTTCCATATGCGGTCAAATACATGCCCGCGATCGTTGCACAGAGCGCTTCGTTCGTACAGATGTTTGACGTCGCTTTTTCGCGTTTGATATGCTGTTCGCGCGTTGCGATAACGATAACGAACGCATCTTTTCCGTTTTTATCTTGTCCGCGCCCAATGATCCGGCCCGGCAAATTACGGACATACGCCTCTTTCGTAGCAATAAGGCCAAGCAACGGTCCGCCGAACGATGGAGGCAATCCGAACGACTGTCCTTCGCCGACAAAAATATCAACGCCGAATTCACCGGGAGGTTTCAAGAGCGCCAAAGCCAGCGCTTCGGTCGTAACCGAAATGAGAAGCGCGCCGATTTTCGTCGCCACTTCCCTCGCATCTTTCAAATCTTCAATGACACCGAAATAGTTCGGATATCCGACAACGACAGCAAGCGCATCATTCATCATCGGCAGAATGATCGTTTTACCCGTTTTTGGATCGAATGCCAATTCGACGATCGGAATATCAACATCCCGCAAGTACGTCCGCAACACTTCGCGATAATGCGGATGAAGCGCACTTGAAACATAAACGGTGTTCCCTTTCTTGTTGATCCTCTTCGCCATAAGCACGGCTTCCGCGGTTGCGGTCGCGCCGTCATAAAGCGATGCGTTCGCCGCATCCATACCGGAAAGCATGGCGATGTAGGTTTGAAACTCGTAGAGCGCTTGAAGCGTTCCTTGCGAGGCTTCGGGCTGGTACGGAGTATAAGCCGTCAGAAATTCTTCGCGAGAAATAAGCGAGGAAATAGTTGCGGGCACATAATGGCGATTAATACCGCCGCCCAAAAAGGACGTTTTGCTCGCAGCGATCTCGCCTTCTTTCGCCAATTTTTCCATCATCGCCATCAATTCCATTTCAGAAAGCGGCGCAGGTAAATTAAGCGGTTGCTTAAGCCGAAGCTGCTCGGGAATTTGTTCAAAAAGTTCGCCGACATCTTTCACTTCGATCTTTTTCAGCATTTCAGCTTGGTCTTCTTCAGTCATGGGAATATATCTCATGTTCCCCTCCTTTGCCCGCCATAGCCTCTGGCGACGGCGGGTTTGGTTGCAATCGTTATATCCTTCGTCGTCATCCCGGGCAACGACCCGGGATCCACGTAGTCGTAAACGCCGTGGATTCCGGCTCGCGGGCCGGAATGACAAACAAAAAATAAAGTAAATATTTCGCTCTTTCAAAGTGCGAAAATCCACCTGTAGTATAGCCACTTTTCGCTATTAAAGTCAAATGCTTCGTTATGGTTCAATAGCTTGGAAACACCCAATATGAAAAAAGGGTTGCCGCCATAACGATTTAAAGAAAATTCCACAGATGGTTTCGTCGTCCACTCAGTTGCTGTAAAATTCCGCATATGCTAGATTTTACAGCAACGGTTTTTATCAATAAAACAAAGGGTATTTTTATAACTCGTTGTAAATCGCCCCATATGGGGCGATTTACAACAAATGTTTTATTTACGATATTATAGAGTTTCCCCTTCCTTAAAAACATTTCCGCTTCGCGTCAGTATCGCCTCTTCGATTTTTTTCAGTGCTTCCGATACCCCTTCTTTCTTTTCCGCCGAGAATGGAATGAATGGAACATGGCCGATCTGCGTGAGAATATCCTTGAGTGCTTTCGGCCGCGCGGTTTTGTTTATCCGATCAAATTTGTTTCCAAGAACGACAAAGGGTATTTTCCCTTCCGTAAGAGCGCTGATCATTTCAAAATCGCGTTCCGTCGGTCCGATATGTGCATCGATAAGCACGAGCACCAGAGCGATCGGCGCGTCAGACTCAAACAAGTACCACATGATATGCTTGACCAATTTTTCTTTATCTCCGTCGGGAGCTCTCGCATACCCGTATCCCGGCAGGTCGACGAAATAAAATTCATCATTGACGAGGAAAAAATTGATCTCTTTGGTTTTTCCCGGAGAGGAACTCGATTTTGCCAGACCTTTCCGCCCCAGCAGCGCATTGATAACGCTCGACTTCCCCACGTTCGATCTCCCCACAAAAGCAAACTCCAACTTAGGGTCGGAGAGAAGCGCATCCGTCCCGCGAATCCCCTTTACAAAAGAAGCCGATGTTATTTTCATGACTTCATTATAACACAAAATCAGAAAATACTCTATATCTCCTCTCGGTTGTAAATTCTAGCATATGCTAGAATTTACAACCGAGAGGCGTGCATTCTAACGTCTATCAAGTCGATCATAAAGAAAAATATTCCTTCCATTTTCTTGTTTTTTATACTAAGCTGTATCCATGGAAAAACAAGAATTTATGAAGCGCGCCGGAGCCTTGGCTCGGGAAAATATTGCTAAGGGGCTGGGTGGACCATTCGGATGCGTAGTGGTAAAAGACGGAAAGATCATTGCGGAAGGTTCAAATCATGTCACCACAAGCGACGACCCCACCGCGCATGCGGAGATCGTAGCGATCAGAAATGCCTGTAAAACTCTTTCTAGTTTTCAGCTCGACGGCTGTGAAATTTACACCTCCTGCGAACCCTGCCCGATGTGTCTCGGCGCCATTTATTGGGCGCGTCCCGAAAAAGTCTACTATTCAAGCACAAAAAATGATGCGAAAAATATCGGTTTTGACGACCAATTTATTTACGAAGAAATGGAAAAAGATTACGCGGAACGCGGCATTCCATTTGAACGCTTAGAAGATGAGGAATCAACGAAAGCATTTCATGAATGGACGAAAAAAAATGATAAAATTGAATACTGATTTTTCCCATGCCTTACGAAATACGAGAACTCTCAAAAAACGAATTTCCCGCTTCCCTTCTCCAAATCCCGCAACAACCGAAAAAATTATTCCTTGCAGGCGAACTTCCTTCTGAAGACAGCATTTTTCTTGCGGTCGTCGGTTCGCGCAAACATACGAGCTACGGTGCGGACGCGTGTGAAAAAATAATCGAAGGACTTGCAGGTTATCCGATCGTTATCGTGTCGGGACTCGCGCTCGGGATCGACGCGCTTGCCCACCGTGCGGCTATTCGCGCCGGACTAAAGACTCTCGCCGTTCCCGGGTCCGGCATACATCCGAAAGCTATTTATCCGCGCACGAATCTTTCGCTCGCCGAAGAGATCGTCGGAACGGGCGGCGCGCTGCTTTCCGAATATGAACCGGATTTCCGCGCGACGACGTGGAGTTTTCCCGCGCGGAATCGCATCATGGCCGGACTTTCGCGCGCCGTACTCGTGATCGAAGCCGACGAACGTTCCGGAACGCTTATCACTGCCCGTCTCGCAACGGAATACGATCGCGACGTATATGTTATTCCGAACGGAATTTTTTCGCCCGGTTCGCGCGGCTCCAACAAACTTCTGAAACAAGGCGCCTATCCGATCACCGATGCAGCGGACATTCCTCTGCTCCTCGGTCTGAAAAATGACAACGTTCCGTTCCAAGAACGGTTGCCTTTTGACCTTTCTCCTGAAGAACAGACCATCTTCACGCTGCTTGCCGAACCGATGCCGAGAGATGATCTCATCCGCGCAAGCGGCGTACCGACATCCAATGCCAACACCCTTCTTTCCGTCATGGAAATAAAGGGTATTATCGTCGAACGAGGCGGAGTTTTCCGCAGAATATAGCCAAAATTCCGATATAGGCCATAATAAACTGTTACTGAAAGTCGTTAGTCCGTCGTTCGGTTCCGCGCCATTTTTGTAATTTCATAAATCTTCTTTTTCAGTGTAGCAATTTTTTTAAGAAGGTTCAAAGGATTC
>JALNYN010000047.1 GCA_023229825.1 Minisyncoccota bacterium | reverse complement strand
TGAGCAACTCGCCTTCGAACACCCGTAGAAAGGTTATTGAAGACACGAGAAGAAATATCGAGGTGCGAAGAAAAGAAAGGAGTGTTCTTTCGTTTGCGAGCATCGTTCGATCAACCGCAAGATGATCGCGCAATATGAGCTCTTCAGGATCGAATTTTGTATACATGAATCCCATTATATCACACAGAACGCAGAAAAGATAAAAGTCATTAGTTCACTTTGCCACAGATCTACGAGCCACACTTTTGACTGGATCGGCAAGGCACTCGGGTCGGAGAAAATATCAATACTGTGAACATAGCAATTTTGCTAAACGGATTATTTTGTGATAGCCTTTGTTTTGGATACAGTACATTGAGGAGAAACGAAAATGTATGCAATTTTAAACGTTTTGGAAGATATGAGACCAGTCAAGCTTTGCTTTGCCGATAAAAAAAGCGCAAAAAGCTTTTTAATGCTTGTGAACACCTACGAAGATGATTCCGGCGCCGGCAATGGCTACTCTGCGTATTGGCCTAATTATGACAAAAGAAAAATTTGGCTAAGTTGGAAACCAGATAACTCTGTCATGGAAATTGACTCCGAATTTGTAGAACACATGCTTTGTAGAATTTATTTAGCTCATTCGGCAGATTTTCCCGAAGAAATGAAAGAAAAATTTTCGGTTACTCATACGAATAAAGGGATAGTTTTTTCAATGGAAAAATTACCCCCGCGTATTCGTCCGACAGTTGGGGATATGTATCGAATTCCGAGATCACTCTCTTTTGACGGAATGGGCAGCGAAGGAAAGGTTATTGAAGACAAAGGTCATACTTTGAGCGTCGTTCCGTGTTGGTACTGGGGACGCGAAGGTTTTCGGAGTGACTTTGAAGTATTAAAAATTGATGAATCGCAGGTCATGAAAATACATGATTGGTTGAAAGACCTCTATCCGGAAAGAAAATCCTGGGATTTTGATCCAACAATTATTTGCGGAAAAAGCTAAATGTAGAAGTTCAAAAGATACGTTAACAGTCCGCAGTAAATGCGGGCTGTTTTTACAATTTTATAGTACTCGGGTCGCGTCGATTCTAAAAACCTACTGCGGAGTGTATGAGACTCAGTCAGTATAAAGTACGGCGATGCGATGATGCCAACATTGCAATCTAAGTTTGCAATGCGTATGATAAAATTTGTTTTCGATTCATTGAGGAGAGAGTAAAATGAAAGAACTTATCTTTGGCGGGGTTTGCTCGCGCCAACACTGATGGGCAAAAAAAAGATCACAATCCGCAAATATCGTGAAGGAGTACATGATTTCAACAAGGACGAGGTATTCGTTGGTATATTCAAGGATGGGCTCAATATTCTTCTGGTTGCGACCACTGATGGCTTTACCGATGCGGATGATGCCTTTTTGGGTCTCAAACGCTATTATCCGGAACTTAAACGTACGGATAATGCCGCGGTGATACGTTATCGAGTCTATTCAGTGGATGACGTTCCGTCAGTTTCCGCGAATTTATATTTCAAGTGAATACACAGAACGCCCCAGAAGGGGCGTTTTTTTTAATGAGAGAGAGAGAGGAATTTTTTCTCCGATTTATGAACAGTGAATGCTGTGTTCCCGCACGGCATGACAAAAAAATTTTGTATTTTTTCGGTTTTCTGATATAGTAAAAACAACATTTGCCAACCTTGGAGGGTTCGCATAGTGGTCGAGTGCGCTCGCTTGGAAAGCGAGTAGGGGGAAACCTCTCATGAGTTCGAATCTCATACCCTCCGCCAAGCCAAGATTATACGATATATGTTGGACACTCTCCGCAGATTTTTCGCTACCTATACAGACCACCCTGGTAAAGAATTAACTGCTGGCGTGCGCTCGTCGTATTCGTATCCATTCGTATATTGGTACTGATTCGTATATTGGTATCGCTCCGGTCATTGACTTTTTTCATTTAATCCCGTAGTATAAACTCAAGCCGCGAAGACAAGAGGCATCCAATAAGCCCTCTCGAGCAGGTCGATCTTCGATTACTTAGGACTACCCTAAGTAAAGCACGGCTTTTAGCCGTTTTTTTGTTATATTATGGCAATAAACAAAGCGAAAAAATCGGAAATATACACCCATTTGCAAGAGATCGCCAAAGGGAAGGGGTCGCGCGTGTTCGTGAACTTCCATGGATTAACGGTTTCTGAAGCGACCGCCGTCAGACGCGGACTTCGCAACGAAGGGGTTGGATATTACGTATCAAAAAAGACACTCGCGCGAAAAGCGTTCACAGAATCCGGAGTTACCGGAGATTTTCCTGAACTTTCGGGAGAGCTCGCTATCGCTTACGGGGAAGATGCGATCGCCCCCGCAAGAGAGATCTTTAAATTTCAGAAGACTTTCAAGGACAAGGTTTCCATCTTGGGAGGAGTATTCGAAAATCGATTCACTTCTGCCGAAGAGATGAAAACCGTAGCCCTCATTCCGTCACAGCAAGTTTTGTACGGACAATTCGTCAATCTTATCAATTCACCGATACAGCGATTTGTTACGGTACTTGATCGGATCGCAGAGAAAAAGAGCGTATAAATTACCAAACTTTAATTAAACATTATTATGGAAGAAGAAAAAGTTGAAGTACCGGCGAAATTCAAAGATCTCGTCGAGAAAATTGAAACCATGAGCGTGCTCGAACTCCATGAGCTCGTCAAATTGCTTGAAAAGAAATTCGGCGTTTCCGCCGCGGCCGTTGCCGTCGCCGGAGCTGCCGCCGGTCCTGCCGCAGACGCGGAGGAAGAGAAAAGCTCTTTCGGACTTGAGCTCACCGCCGCCGGAGACGGAAAGATCGCCGTCATCAAAGTTATCAAAGAGGTCCTCGGACTCGGTTTGAAAGAGGCCAAAGACATGGTAGAAGGCGCACCGATCATGGTCAAGGAAGGATTGAAGAAGGACGAAGCGGAGGACATCAAGAAGAAATTGGAAGCTGCCGGAGCGAAAGTTACGCTCAAATAAGCGCTAAACGAGAATAGAAAATAGATAACAGAGAATAGAACAAGAAAAAAGTCCGACGAGGTTCGGACTTTTTTCTTTGTAGGAATTTGACAAATCAAATCATAATGTTATAGTAAATGCCAGATTCGAATTTCTCGAATTGTGCCTGAATAGGAGTGTAAAAAAATGTATATGATTGAGAAAATAATGGGAGTTCTTGAAAAACAATTTGAAATTCTAAGTAGATTTTTACTGAGAATGGAAAGTCTTGAAGATCGTGTAAAAGAGCTTGAATTACAGGTGAAAGCTCTCAAAGATGAAAAAAGGGGGTTATAGAAAGTAAATTAAAATTCGCTCGATCTCTTTGTAAAAAAACAATCATGGCAAACCTCTATACTGATAATATCACCTGTTACAAGTCGGTCATCTTGACCGGCTTTTTTCTTTCATCGTCCGTCTCTATTCTCTATTATCTATTTTCTATTCTCGTTGCGTTTGCGTTACCCGTTGTGCATTTCTCCTCTGTCCTTAAACTTCTGTTTCATATATAATTATATGACATGGAACCGCTTGAAAAATATCAGAATTTAACCCGCGTCGGTGCGCCGAAAAATGCCATTCTTGAACGCGCGGAGGAAGTGGCGGATTCGCATCTTCCGACTCAGTGGAAAATATTTCCTTACGCCGTATTCCTGCTTCTCTTGAGCGGCCTTTTTTCGTCTTGGAAATTCATAACTTCCGAGTACGGTATCAATGCATTCTCCTTGCCGACCATCGTTCTGCTTTCCTTCGGGGCGCTTTTTGCCGTTTTTATTTTGTATCTTCTCGTTGTTCT
>JALNYN010000001.1 GCA_023229825.1 Minisyncoccota bacterium | reverse complement strand
CTTCTTTGCAAGGAAGGTATGTTTCGTATTGCAGAAAATGAAGACGACGCCGTTCCTTGAAGGAAACGACGACGAAAATGTATTGGAATATATGGAGTTGCACATTCGAGCAGAGGTTCATAGTGGGGTTTACAACCCCGTCCGTTTTGTTTGTATAAAAGCACGGTGCGACGAATAATTGCAAAATTCGAGAATGGCATCATAAGTGCATAATCCAAATGTTTCGGACGGGGTTACAAACCCCGTCCGGCGACAGTTTTTTTTCGTCCGTCGTAAATCTTCCGCCAGCGGGCGGATCCTCCCGTTGGAGGAAAAAACTAAAAACTGAAAACTAAAAACTCGTTATATCTCTTCTTGCCCCGGCGACACCGTCGTTGCTTTCCAGAACTTGTGATGCATGGCGGTACTGACCGTTTTGAATTCGGGATTCTTTAAGAGAATAAGCACGATGATGCCGGCGAATATTCCCAAAATTCCGGCCAAAAATCCTTGGAAGAAAACTCCCCAAAATTTATTTTGATCAAAAATAAGCGCAAATAAATTCAAACCTTCATAGGCGACGATCCCCATCGCAAAAGAGGCGGACAGGCTGTGCCAAAAGGCTTGAGAAATATTTTTTGTCATCCCCGGTACGAATTCCCTTTCAAACGCGATCCACTGCAGAGCGGCGTTGATCACGGTACCGATACTGTATGCAAGCGGAAGAAGTATCACCCCGGCACCGGCGATCCCACTTATCTTCAGTGTCGATTCCAGAAAAACACGCAAACCGTCCAGTTCGGAAAACCCGTAGATAAAATAATAGGCGAGAATGACAATAAGTACCGAGGAGAAAAAATTTATGGCCAGCGGTTTTTTGGTATTGCCGGCGGCATAATAGCCGCGGGTAAAAAGTAAGATGAGGCTTTGAGCAACGAGAGATACTGTGAAGATCGCAAGCGATGCCGCCGTCAGACGCGTGTCATCCCAATTGAAACGTCCGGAGCCGAGGATTACCCGCACGATCTGCGCTCGGAGCACGATGAACAGAAAAATGACCGGGAGCGACCAAAAAATAATATGCTTGGCGGCGTTGGTGATGTGGTCGGCGAATTTCTTTTTTTCTCCGTTCGAAAAAAGCCGCGCCATCGTCGGAAACGCCGCGACGGAATACGAAACGCCGATGATGGAAAGCGGAACGGATTGGAGATTGTACGAAAATTGAAAAATGGAAATGGAACCGACGGAAATGAGCGAAGCGAAGGTGATCAAAAGAAGAACCGAAATATTATTAATGGACATCGCGAGCGTGCGAGGCAAGGAAAGCAGCGCGACTTTTCTCACGCTTTTCCAATCGACGGATGCGGAAAATTTCGGGAAAAAATCTTCCTTAAGTATGACCGGGAGCTGAATGGCGAGATGGAAGAACGCTCCGATCACCACTCCGAGGATCATTCCGAGAATGCCGAACATCGGGTAGAGGAAAACGATGCCGAGAATGATTCCGAGATTATAGAGCACCGGAGAAAGTGCGAAAACAAAAAATTTGTTGACCGATTGCGTGATGCTGCCGACGAGATTGGAAAGTCCGAGTAGGAACGGCGACAAAAGCAAAACGCGTGCGAGAAAAACCACCTGCGATTGGTCGGCGGAGGAAAATCCCGGCACAATGTAGGGAGCGAGAGTCGGCATGAGAATGAACGCGATAAGCGAAGCCACGGCCATGGCGGCAAAAAACAGCGTAAAGATATCGTTCAGAAATTTTTTCGCTTCATCGTGTCCTTTATTGACCCGCTCGATAAAAAACGGAACGATGGCCGTTGCGGATGCGAACGACGCGACGGAAACGAACAGAAGATCGGGGATCCGAAACGACGCATAATACATGTCGAGCAGATGCGAAGCGCCGAACGAATGAGCAAGCAGCCGATCGCGGACCAACCCCAAAATTTGTGAGAGCAGTGCGAACGCACCCAAAAGATACGCCGCCTCATGCAGGCCGCTAAAATCACGCTGAAATAATTTTAAGAAACGACGAACCATATTTTTATCCAAAACACCTTATCTTGTTACAGAGCAGAATTCGTGAATTTTAACCTTTTATTGAGACTTATTGACAATTCCAAATTTCCAATTCCTAATTTCCAATGAAAATCCAAATGTCCAAAAAACACCGTTGTTTTTGTCATTCAAACATTTGACATTTTATTGGAAATTAGAAATTTGATATTGGAAATTTTTAGTCTCAATGAGACACAAATACTCTTTTTCTCAATACCCTGACTTGAAGCATATGCATGATGAGCAACCGCTATATTATACCTCAAAAATCATTGAGATAAAACCTTTATATATTCGTCATTCCGGCCCGCGAGCCGGAATCCACGTCCGTCGTAACTTACGTGGATCCCGTGTCCCGGCGCGGGATGACGTGCGCTAAGAAAAAAACCGGGGTTAAGATATAACCCCGGAAATCTAAAATGGTTTCGACCTTCCCTCTTCGTCGCGGATCCTTTCTACCGTTTCTTTAACGGAAAGCGCCAATGATGGATCGATACCGGCGGTTTTAATATTGCCGTCAAAAGTAATGATCCACAGCGGACATGCGCATTCATTGAAACGCCTCGCTTCTCCAAAAACTCCCGCGCCCCACATTCCGTCGCGAAACGGCAGCACGATGCACCCCGCACAGCCGGGAAGAACTTGCCGGTAAAAATATTCCATACCCCTTCCGTGTTCCTTTACCCACGCTTCGTATCCCAACCGATATT
Organism: Minisyncoccota bacterium; assembly: GCA_023229825.1. GTDB lineage: Bacteria > Patescibacteriota > Minisyncoccia > Phycocordibacterales > CAIJYI01 > CAIJYI01. The sequence continues at coordinate 131,665 of JALNYN010000001.1, read as the reverse complement.
TTTCTTGATTCGGGTTTTCAATTTCCCAGTCAGGAAACGCGTCGGTTATTTTGACGAGCAGCTCTTTTTCCAATTCCGTGCCGTACGTATTTATCGGATGCGCAAAATATAATTTCTTCATCTCTCTCTTCCTGTTAAAAAATGTCGGGGCGGTGAGACCGTCCCGACAAGAATTTTAAATACGATATCTATTCTTTTTTGCCTTGTCTGGGACGAGGCAGACAGAATCTTCCGTCGATAATAAAAATTATCGTTCTTTTTCCGTTGGCGTATTGCACGACATGGGAATTGGAATGACTGCTCGGACCGCCGCCTTCATACTCGAGTTTGCCGGTACTTTTGCCGACGCTATAGCAACCGTTCACAATTTCAGCGGTATGTCCGTGTCCTTTGGTGGTTTTGACGCCGATCTTGGAAAGATTTTTTGTCGAACCTCGAGAACCGTTCGGACCCTCGTCTCCATGGAAAGAATATTCGACTCTTGCCAGAACAAAACTTTCTCCCGGTTTCAGGAATTGAATGTTCTTGTTCGCGAGCGTTCTCGCATAATCCACGAACGGATCATTGTAATCAACGCCGCCTTCGGTGACCCTTGCACTTCTGACCGCCCGGAGCGCGCATTCGAGATAAAACTCGGTGTTAACCGGATCATCTCGAAAATCGGCTTCGCGGAGCCATCTTTCCATCGCCCGGTCGTGATTGCTGGAAACAATAACGGACCTGCGTCCATTCGGCGTATGTTCATTTACGAATCGCATCGCCTCATCTATTTCCGTCCGCACGGATTCTTTATTAAATTTCCATTTGGTAAATTTAACGATCCAGTCGCCGTTGTGATGATGGTTTCTCGTGTGAAAATCGATCACGTCATGCCAAAACAGATACTGAGGTTTGAGCAGATTGACCAAACTGTCCGGATCGGTAAAAGTTGCTGAAACCACCTTTGGAAGGATCCATCGATGATGAATGTCGCCCATGGTTACCGATAAAGCCGGTTTTGACGGAAGAACTTCTTTGGGGGTAAATTCCACATCAAGGTCAATGATATGACCATCGTCCGTGGCATTCAATTCACGAACAAAAAATATGTCATTTTCGCTGATCTCGACGACCAGTCCGCCAAAGCAATGGTTGAACATCCCGATCTTTCCCTGCTTCGAATCTATATAGTTTGGAATGGTGCAAGCGCCCGTGGTGAGCATTATTTTCGGATGTTTGTATTGCGGAGTGGCGATGGATCGCATTCCTCGAGATCCATGTCCCACGATGCCGCATTTATCTTTCGACAGCTCATCCATGCCGACCAAAGGCGTTTTTGCCGCCCATGCGACCTTCATGTCCGCGAGCAGCACCAAACGGTCATTGAGATTGACTCGACCGTCGCAAAGATACTTTTCGACGGCGGAATCCCACCAGTCATGTTCTTTATTATTCTGCGTCCATTGGCTTGTCGGATTTTTATATCGTCCGGGCACGACCACTAATTCAGCGTCATAATATTTTGCCGCCTGCTGCAATGCTTCCCATGTGGGTTTATGCACCGGCGTCGCGTTTTGCGCGGCGGTAATGATGTATCGTTTTGCCACGGGCAATTTCTTTCTCATCGGAACGACTTCGGCATCTGTTGGTTTTTCCAAGCTCGGCGTGGTCGTTCGATGACCGCATGAACTGCAGCGGTATCTTGGTTTAGGTGTTTTGTTTGTTGTTGAACCGGCGCCGGTAAACATGTCATGTCCGCATTTCGGACAAAAACCGTTTTGCCCGGCTTGCATTTTTGATAGCCCCTGTCTCATGACAACCTCCTTTTTCTTTTACAAATAACTGAGCTGAACTAATTATACTTTACCCCGAAAGCGAATCAATGTTGACACGCCGTTGCTCGTACCCTTCCCTACTTTGTCAATAATTTTACTCTGCTGTAAATTCTAGCATATGCTAGAATTTACAACTGAGAGTTTTTTTTACAAAAAAATTAATAAAAAACCGCCCCGATTCGCATCGGAGCGGCTGTATCTTTGTTGCGTTATTTTTTTGCTCTTTTATAGAACGGGAGTTTTGTGACGGTGGCCGGAGATAATTTTCCGCCGATCTGCACAAAAACTTCATCCCCGACAAACAGAGAGAGTTCTGAAAATCCCATGGCGATATTTTTTCCGAGTGTTGGAGAAAATCCTCCGCTGGTCAATTTGCCAATTTCTGAATATTCCGAAATATGATCATGGCGGAAATAAACAGAATCGCCATGTCTTGGAATACGCCCTTTTTCCATAATGTACGCGAGAAGATATGTACGCCATTTTGTTTTCCCGTCGCGGACTTTTTCAAGCGCGGTTTTTCCGAGGAAATATCCATGCTTGTTGAAATCGACATACCGTCCCAAACCGGCTGTTATCGGATCGTGATCTTTGTCCATTTCATGCCCGAAAAGCGGCATGCCGGCTTCAAGACGAAGCGTATCGCGAGAGGCAAGTCCGCACGGAATGAGCCCGAGTGGTTCTCCTACCTCAAGAAGTTTCGTCCAAATTTTTCGCGCCGTATCTTTTTTGCACAAAATTTCAAACCCTTCTTCGCCGGTGTAGCCTGTTTTTGCAACGAGAGCGGGATATCCGCACACCGGCAGCATGGGAGCGCAAGAATAATTCTTTTTGGGAATGACCAGGCAGTTTGCCACGCTTCCAAGGATCCGTTCGGCTTTCGGTCCCTGCAAAGAAATAAACCCGTATTCGCCGAATCCGTCGGTTATTTTCACTTGCTCGTTTGAGATCGCGTAATCTTTTTTTACTTTGCGCAGATGTTCAACCACTCGCGTACCGTTGCTCGCATTCGAAATGACCATATAGCGGTTGTTCGCAAGCATATACACGATAATATCGTCGATCGGTTCGCCGTTATCTTCACAGACGATACCGTATCTCGCATCGCCGATCTTCATTTTGGAAAGATCTCGCGTATCGATGAAATTCAAAAATTCTCTCGCCAAAGTTCCTTCCACGAAGATCGGACGCATGTGGGAAATATCGAACAGACCTGCGGCTTCGCGGACTGCTTTGATCTCTTTGAGCGCGCCGGTCGGATAATTGATCGGCATTGCATATCCCGCAAATTCAGCCATTTTCGCTCCGGCATCAACGTGCCAATAAGTGAGCGGCGTATGTAAAAGTTTGGACATAGAACCTCCTTCAGTTGCATATGTTTCAAAAGTGTCCGAGTGTATTTAACAATATTTATGAGGAAAAAGCAAGCGAGTGCACGCACGCCGTGGATTCCGGCTCGCGGGCCGGAATGACGGAGGCTTGTGCGTTTTTTAGACTAGCCTTCAATTTTCTTCTTGAAAAAATTCGAGAACAATGCGCTTCTTTTTTTCTTCGGCTGTATCTTTCCTTCGAGATTCAACTCGAAGCCTTCGGGAACGAATTCGCCTCCTTTGCTGAACGAAGCATCATCGAGTGCTCGGACGCGAGCGAGTTCGTCGGTGCCTTCTTTTCCGGAAAGTGCGGCGAAAGCCTCTTCGATTATGAAGACTTTTTTTGAAGCGACCGCCTCATCGTTCCGATAAGATTCCGCTTTCTCTTTATCGGTCGTTTCCGAAGAAAGATATTTAAAGGTGCTTTTATCGCGCAGCGCATTCATATACTCGAGCCAATCTGCTCTGAATTTTTGCACCATCGCATCATCATAACGGTTTTCGGATGACAGCTTAGCGTACCACACGCTCATAAGTTTTTTGTATATGTATATCTCTTTGCCATTTATAGCGTCCGGAAGAAAAACGTCTTTCATCCGGTTCTCGAATTTTGTCTGCGCTTCAAGTGCGAAATCTTCCGAGATCTCTTTTTTGGCCGGATAAACTTCCGCGCGCAAAGGCGCGTTCTCCGCCTGATTGAGGTAATGATGTTTTGAGATCCACCACACCATTACGATAATAAAAATCCAAATAAACATGGACTGATTATATCAAAAACCCGAGAAAATTGAAAATAGATAATCGATAATAGATCCCTGCCAATAGAGATCGTCTTTCTTTAATCTATTTTCGATTCTCTATTCTCTTTCGTTATTTCCTCCGCCTGATCGTCTCGTTTTGCCATACTAAAGGCTTGGCGGAGACGCTTGAGAATGTGATGTCCGAAGAGATAGTGAATGATGAATGCCAGTAAACCGGCAAGAATAATCAATAGCAAGAGGTAGAGCAGATAGTCATTCATGAATTTTCCAACAATATCCGGCGGATCGGCATCGACGAACGCATCGCGTATATTCCCCGCTTTGTCTATCGCGCGCACCATAATACGCAGTTGTCCGTCTTTCACATTCGGTACCTGAAACGGACTTTCCGCTTGAACAAAAACGGGAGATTCGGTCGGAGGCTGCGTTTTGTCTATTATTCCCACTTCATAGTGATCGACCCCTGAGAGATTGTCCGTCGTGAAGAACGAGACCAGCGTTCGTTCGACCAGGGCCGCGGCCGCCATGAGGTAGCTTGCTTCCGGTTTGAAATCAGCTGGAGGAGCCGTGTCGATCCGCATGAGAAACTGTCCGGTCGTACCCCAGATGCCGGCTTTGCGGGCTTTGATATGGAAATACCATAATCCGTCTTTTTTGTTTTCGAATGAGACCGTCGTATCCTTTCCATCCTCGACATTGTCGGGAATGGTTCCGGGTTTGTTGTCTATATGATAGCTGAAAGCGTCAACGCCTGATTCGGCATCCCATGACACGACCGGGCTATTGTTGTTGTACCATGAATCTTGGAAAGGATGGGTTTCCGAGTAGATCCTCACGCCTTCCGGCGCTTTTGGAAAAATAGTATAGACCGCCCTTCCCGAATCAACGATAGTGTCGGTGCCGAGACCGTCGTTCAGCAAAATTCGCGAACCCGAACTTATGCCAACCGTTGCTTGTCCGGAACGCAGAGCTTTGAAAGTGATGTTGCCGATAAAACCGGATCCGGTCGTTACGCCGTTCGGAACGACTCCGACATAACTTGCGGTCCCGTTCGTGTTGTCGTATCTCGGCGGTTCCACCCAGATCCCAATGATGGATGTTCCATTCGATTGTGAAATGATAGATAATTTGTCTTTATCGAAATGAACCCGAACCTCTATCCCGTTTATGCTCGATCCTTTGGTGTTGAGGAGAATTGGGACATCAAACGTGGAACCTTCTTCAAAACTGCCGGAACGCGGAGAAGGAGATACTTCCACATGCGACAGAAGATTCATCGCATCAATTCTGACCGCTTGCGAGATCGCCGCTGTGGGAAGAATGAATGCGAGCGCCGCAAAAAGAGTGAAGATGGTTTTATATTTTTTTAAATATGCTCTCATGGTTATTTTGTTTTTAAACGGGATCTTTTTTTAGCGGAATAGGGATCGCCGGTTCTTTGAGGGTGATCTCGGAATGGCTTTGCGATCGTCTCAACATGCGATGGCTGAAAAGCCAGTGAAAGATAAAAGCAGCGAAGCCGAAAAAAATAATGCCGAACAAAATGGCCGTCAAATGTTCTTTCACATAGCCTGAAACGATATTCGTTTGGCGAACGCCTATGGAAGCGTCTCGAACATTCCCCGCTCTATCAATGGCGCGAACGATAACGCGCAGATCGGCCCCGTTCTTGAGAGGCACCAAGAATGGACTTTCCGAACGCATAAAAGCCGGGAGTTCGGTTTCCGGCTGGTCTTTGTCTATCACTCCGACCTCGTAATGATCGACACCGGAAAGATTGTCAGCGGTATGAAAAGAAATGAGCGCTCGCTCCGTAAACACGGCCAGTGCCAAGTATGAACTTATCTCGGGTTCGAAGCGGCGAGGCGGAACGGTATCGATGCGGATCAAAAAATGAGAAACGCCGCTCCATATGCCGCCTTTTTTTTCTTTGATATGAAAATACCGCAAGCCGTCTGATACGTTTTCAAAGGTAACGGCGGTATCTTTGGTTTTTATGGTATTGCTCGGAATGGTGTCGGGTTTGCTGTCAAAAACATAATTGAAACCTTCGGAATTCTCGCTCGCATACCACGAAAGGGTCGGGCTGGGATTATTATACCATGCATTCTGATCGGGATGCGTTTCTGAAACGACGCGCGTTCCTTCTTGTTCGCCTCGAAGGATCACATATTCCGCGTCGATGCGATCAAGAGACGCTTCAGTTTCGAGACCGTCGGCAAGAAAGACCGCGGAACTTTTATCAATGCTCACTCGAGCCTTTCCGGAGCGCAGCGCTCTAAACGTAATATCAACGATCAATCCCGCCTCGGTATTTATACCGCCGGGAATGGTGCCGATATAGCTCGCCGATCCTTTGGCGTTGTCGTAACGGGGCGTTTCGATCCATGAACCAATAATGGAAATTCCGTTCGACTGCCGCACGATGGCTAATTTGTCCTGATCAAAATTGATCCGTAATTCGATCCGGCTGACGCGGGCGCCCTGAGTGTTGAGAAGAATGGGAACCTCGAATGTTGAATTTTCCGAAAAACTCCCCGCACGAGGAGATACCGACGCGATCACTTTGGGAACAAGCGTGGCCGGATCAATGCGCCCGGACTCAGAAAAGACCGCCGCCGGAAAAACCGCCGTCAAAACCGCGGCAAACAAGAACGCGAACGCCGATTGTCGGATGGAAGATCTCATTCTTTTTTAACGGAATTAATTTTCTCTTTATCGAAAAAAGTTTCTCGTGCGACGATCGTTTTGTAGAGTTCTTCATCAATGCCGTCTTGCTTCTCCAGTATCTCATCGATCTGCTTTTCCTGTTTTGCGAATTTCATTATCCGTCTGAAACGCCGGGATAAGCGGTGCCTGAAAAAATAATAGAGAATGGCTGCTTCCAATGTCATCAAAATAATATCGAAAAGTATCCGAGCAAAATTTCCCCGTATAAAGGCGGCAAATTGATTCATCGGCTCGACAGCGATCGTTGCGTCGCGAACATTTCCCGCTTTATCGATCGCACGCACGGCGACGCGCAATTGTGAATCTTTGTTTTGAAGCGGTACAAGGAACGGACTTTCAGACTGTATGAAAGACGGCGATGCCGTTACCGGTGCGGCTCGGTCGGCCACTCCGACCTCGTAATGATCGATCCCCGAAAGATTGTCGGTCGTAAAAAACGAAACGGGTATCCACTCGGACAAGATCGCGGAACCTGTCCAATACTTCACCTCCGGAACGAACGGCAAAGGCGGAACGGTATCGATGCGGATCAAAAAATGAGAAGCGGCGCTCCATACGGCACCCTTTTTTTCTTTGATATGAAAATACCATAAGCCGTCTTTTAGATCGCCGATAGTGATCGCCGTGTCTTTGGTTTTTACGGCGTTGTTCGGAATGGTGTTCGGCTTATTATCGAGAACGTAGCTGAATCCTTCCGAACCAGCGTTTGCCTCCCATGAGATGGTCGGGTTGGTATTATTATACCAATTGTTTTGATCCGGATGAGTTGCAGAAAAAACGTAGATACCGTCGGGTAAGGCTCGGAGGATCGCATATTCTCCCTTTTCCGTCTTGAGATCCGCTGTCGTATCCAATCCATCCTTAAGCGTTATGCGAGAAGCGCCATTAATGGCAACGGTTGCTCTCCCCTCTCGCAGCGCCTTGAAGGTTATAACACCGATCACTCCCGATCCTGTCTTGATACCCTCCGGTACTATGCCGACATAGCTTGCCGTTCCATTCGTATTATCGTGCGAAGGCGCCGCCGACCACTTCCCGATTATGGATAGTCCGTTCGACTGTTGCATGATCGCCAGCTTGTCTTCATCGAAATCGATCCGCACGTCTATGCCTTGAACACTCGAACCTTTCGTGTCGAGAACGATGGGCACTTCAAAAACGGAACCTTCGACAAAACTTCCGGAACGTAAAAGAGGCGAAACGAGGACGCTCGGTGCGCCCGTTTTACCGGATGGCTGAGAAAAAGAAACCGCAGGAAAAACACCCGCAACGAGCGCCATGACAAAAGCGAATATTAAGGTATTATCGTATTTTTTCATTCTCTTGAATGTCTTTAATTTCTTTGATCTTGCGATTTGCTTCTTCGCTCCCTCTTTCTCGATCGTTCCGAGAGTGAAAAATTTTTTCTCCGATCAGATATACGATGGTCAGCAAGAGGAGAAAGAAAGCAAATTTTGTTTCAAAGCCGATGCGCGAGATAATGCGGTCGACGGAAATAATTTTGTCAGCATCGATGTCTGCCGGCGACAATGAAGCATTTGGTTCTTTCACCCCGACGGGGATAGGATCCTTGGCTCGGACCGGATCAAGCTCTGCGGCCGAACCGGTGATCGTAAATTTCGCTCCGGTCATTTTTTCGGTTATGTCGGTTCCGTGTCCGTCGTTTGCTAAGATCTTTCCCGACTGAAAAAATACCGTGCTCGTTCCGGCGTGCGTTCCATGCAGCGTCGCCGTGATGACCGTCCCCGTCGGTACTTTGATGCCGCCCGGCGTAATTCCTTCAACGCTCAGGACTCCGGTGCTTTGCGAAATAACCGGTTCATTTATCCAAAAGCTGAGCAGCGAACCGTCTTTCGAAAGGGAGTCCACGGAAAACATCGACGGAGGAAACAAAAGTTCCAGCGAAACGGCATTCCACGGATCATCGCTTGCTGCGATGACGCTCACGGTAAATTTCTGCCCGACCGGGTAGGTTCCGCTCGAGGGACTCACCTCAAGCGTTGCAGAAAAGGAGGAAACCGGCACGCAAAGAAACGCCGCCAAAAAAAATATTAATTTGAGGAACTTTTTTTCCATATTTTTTTACGAACAGAGACTCCGATCAGCGCTAACGCCGATACTAACAGTATACCAAAAATTAAGAACTTCTGTTTCCCTTCCGGCTCCTGCTCTGTGGAAACCTTCGCGGTCCTTTCATTCCCTTTTTTGTCGACGGCTTTTACCTCAATATCAGCATCAGAAGATTGATCCTTCAAAAGGTACGGACTTTCGGCTCGAACAAAAGCGCCGTTTCCTTCGCGCACTTCATAATGGTCGATCCCGGAATCTTTATCCTGTGTCGAAAAAACGAGGAAGTTTTTTCCATCGAAGATATTCGGGTCGTTTGAAATGAACGGCATAAAATCTTCCGGCGGCGCATCATCCAAGATCGGTTTGATCGGCGAAGATGTCGATATTTCCGACGAAATAGCGAATGAAAAAGATGAGGCATGAGCCGGCACAGGCGAACCTTTACCGTCGTTTTTTAAAAATCGCAAACGGTCGGCCTGTATCGTTCCGGTTCCGCTTTGTTTCGTCCTAAATATGATGGAAAACAAAAAACCTTTCGCGCCGGAAAAACCGCCGGGAGTAATGCCGGAAAAAACGATCTCTTGCTTGCCTTCGTTCGGCTGTTGCAGACTCGGCCGTTCGATCCAAAAATTGACCAATGAATTTCCGTCGCGTACTTCCTTTCCCTCCAAAAACTGGGCGGGAAAAATTATCTTCCCCTCGTAAGCATTGAGCATCTCCCCTTCCGTATCGACATAAGCCGATATCAAAAACTCTTCATTTTGGGAAAAAGATGTTTTCTCTGTTTGAAAAAGAATTTGCGCTGAAAACGCAGGCGATGCAACAAAGAAAGCAACTGCCGGAACAAGAAAGCGTGTGATTTTATTGAGAATGGGGACAGTCACGATTGATTTCATAATTATGTGATGTAATTTTTTAGTCTTATTAAGAAACGCAGAGATTACTTAGCTACCATATCCTTCAACCTCCCCAGCATCCCAAGCAGCGCTTCCCCGTCGGTTTTTGAAATGAGTTTGGTTTTGATGTATACATTCGTTTCTTTCTCTAGCGCTTGTATTTGAGAGATCGCCGGTTTGGTTTGTTTTTTTGAGAGCGATCTTTCGATCACGGAGAGTTGTGCAAGATAGGCAGTTTTTATTCCTTTGTTTTTGGTCGGCATTGCGGTTATGTAATCGCGGATCCCTTTCAGGTATAAAACAGAGTCGGTGTTGTTTGATCGCACGGCGGGGGTATCGGTTGTTCCGGTTATTTGATAGAAATCGGTGCTTCCGGGATTGATGGTCTGACTCGTGGTCGCGGAAGTGAAAATGCCGGATGAGGGGTCAATAGTACGTGCGTAGAGCTCATACTTATCGGTTTTGTCGGAAATTTGTGAAGCAATATCTGGATTTGCGTCAAAAAATGCTTTTGTGTCATGGGCGGAAACGTAATAGCGAACCCGCTCGGTTGATGAGGTAAATATCCATTCTTCATCACCCTGCATGTCGCCTGAAACTTCCGAACCCGCGATCTGGTTTTCAAATTTTCCGGTCGAATAATTCATGCCGATATGACGGCCGTCCGGCGTGATGGTGTGGAGGTCCAGGTCTGGAAGAGGGGTTGGGGTGAGGGAGGGAGAATAAGGAATAATAATGCGATTCGGATGTGGAAACAAATCGCTAAATTCAGAGATATATCGATATTTTTCTCGCCCTCCAGCCAATTGAAGCCATACGACGCCTAATAAGGTTACCATCAATATACATACTTTTATTAATATGCGTATTCTTTTGTGGGAATTCCGAAATAGAGATCGCGAAAACAATACCCAAATGAAAAAAAATACACACACAAGCCAAAGATATCCTCTGATCCAACTTTCCATGTCAATCGTTTTATTCATTGCTCTCGTTATGAAATCTGGATGTATACAAACATTGTTCCACGTAACTACCTGGTCTTCTTGACAATCAGGCGGTATAAATCCGCGATAAGGTATCAGGTTGAAGAATATATTTTCCGGAGTCAATATCGCCCCGATAATTTTTTTCGGTTCGTCAGTAAAATTAATTCGATCAATTGCCACAGATACATTGTACGGGGAGAAGGCAGATTTGTTTATGTAAGTAAATTTTACTTGGCTTGCATAATCTTTAAATATTCCATTCTCACTCAACGTACTCATAACGTTTACTTTCCTGTTAATATATGAATTAGGATTACTTCCCAAAGGATTTGTCGATGTCGTGTATCCATACGGAGATCGATCAAACGTATTGATTTTATACAAAACAACAGGAGATTCGCTCGGATTTGCCGCACTCCATGGTTTTGACGTATCTTTTTTCCTTGCTTCAATTTCGTAGTATGCGCCAAAATTCGGTTCTGTGGTTTCAGTCAAATTATAATGAAGAGCTTTGTCTCCGAATTTTTGAAATTCGAGAGGAGTTAATGTATACGTGCCATACTCGCTTTTTTTATGAATGTCGGGCGATAACCAGCCAAGGAATTCTTTGGTGTAGGAACTCATATGTGAAGGCGATGTTCCCGTCGCCATTCCGTTCAGATGGTCAAATACCCCCCAACCCATTAGATCCCATTCTGCAAAATGGTTAGTATTCGGGCCATAATTAGACTTATTCATGTTTCCAACATCACCATACAAATCCGCCGTTAGAGTTTTATTTACAGAAAGACTTCCCAGATTATGTCCTATTTCATGAGCTATCGCTCCGAGAGGATCGTTTTCCGCCACGATCAAAGCAAAGGGCGGAAAAGCAACAGGATTGTCGCGTTTATCAAATGCTCTGGTGCTCAACTTGCTTTCATTTATTGTCGGCAGTTGTGCAGAATCTCCCGAATGTACCCCCGCCACAATATCAAACCCACTCACATCAATACTCGATATCGCGATCGCGTCCTCTACGAATTGATCTTCTTTTCCCACATAATAACTCGTCGGTTTCTCCAATTTATACCACATCGGAAACACCGTCGCTTCAATACTCACCGTCCCATACGAATTCTCTCGATAGTAATCCTTCACGCAGAACATCATATCGTCGTAGTATGTTTTGTCATGTCCGTTCGGATACGTTTTGTCTTTTGTTTCGGGCAGCTTGCAGGGCGATACGCTCTCAAGTGTTGATTTGTGCGAAACATCAGAAAGTTCCGCCAAAATCACCGCCACCTTTACGGTTTTAATCTGCGGAGCGTTTTTCCACCCGTCCTTCATCGTCCACGGAAAGTTATCCGGTCCGGTATGAAATACATAGGGCGCGTCACAGAAACCGTCGCTGTCGGCATCATAACATCCCTCACCCGAAGAATCATAACTGCTCCAGTAATTTCCACCTATCGGCTTTGCAAGATCAAAACTGTTTCCGGCATCTCCATAGACCGGGACGGTGTTATTGATGAAATTGTTATGGTATATCAGGTTGTCGGAAGACAAACGCCATCTCATTCCGGCGGTAGAGAGGTCGCCATTTGAGATGGTGGAGTTGCGGATAATATTGTGGTTCGATTCGCTCAAATAGATCCCTTCGTGATTTTGATCTATCGTTGCTCCGTCGATCTCGTTAAAATTCGACATCATAATATCCAATCCCCAAGTATCGGTGACGGTGATATTTGAAAACTTTGAATGGTCGGTTCGGGTGATCAGAAAAGTGTTGTTCTTTCCAACCCCTCGAACCGTCACATTGCTCACGTCCGAATCGTCGGCATTGCAGAATATGAGTTCGGAGAAGATACCGGAAGTTAAGGTAGTGGAAGCGTTGAAGAATCCGATCGGAAGACCGCCCGAACCGGTGTTTCGGGTTACCATGTTGTTGCACGAGGTTCCGTCGAAGAACTGACTGGAATCAACGGAAAAATCGAGGATTTCGCTTTCCTCCAGAATATTATTGTCTATCAGGTTTCCGGATGATTCATAAACAAGCGTAGCGGTACCGTTTCCCTTCGCTTTGTTGTTTTTTATGACATTGCCATTTGAAGAAAAGATGGATATTCCCGAATATTTGCTGTTTGTTATGATGTTGTCATTTACGGTGTTTCCAGTCCCATACTCCATATCAACGCCAAAGCCGCAGTTCGTAATCATGCTGTTTGACACATGATCCTCACTTCCTTTATAGAAAAGTACCCCGCTGTAGGCTCCATTTACGGTAATATTCTTTACGGTAACGGCTGTTTTATCATAGAGATATACGCCGTCAGTGGAATACTCGGGGGTGATCGATATTTTGTGTCCGTTTCCGTCGAGTGTAACTCCGTCGCTGTCAATTTGCACGGTTTCGATAAGGTCTTGCGTGAGTGTGCAGGTTTTGGTTGGTTGGTTCCATGTTCCGATCGCGGTGCAGTCTCCGCCGGTGGCGTTGTCGGCGATGAATTTGGTGCTTTTTCTGGTTTGGATGAAAACGAAGTGGCGCACGAAAATGTCTTGTATGTACGCGTAGCTTCCGTTCGAGTCGGTGGTGAATTGAGTAAGGTTGTGATAGTCGTCTTCGTATTTATAGTAGGCGGTGTTTTTTAAAAGACCGGATAGTGTGATTTGGGTATTTGTCGTGCTTGCCGCCTCGAACATCATGGTGATCACTTTCGGACGCGAAACGAGTTTGAGGTCGATGTCTTCCGTACTGTCGAGGGTGATATTCAAATATTCGCTGTCGGTAATAGCAAAATGTTTGCCGATTCCGTAGGTTTCGCCTTTCATGCGCATCGGTTCGGAGGAAAGAAAATTGGAAGACGGAGCAGGGTTTAACGACGCAAGCGTTTTTTGAGCGTACAAAATTCCGGCAAAAGTACACGCCGAAAGGACGGTCAATGCGACCGTTACAAAAAAGATCTGGTGGTGAAGGGGGCTTTCTAAAAACTTTTTTTTCATGCGTGTTTTAAATTGATACTGACGCGAATATTTCTATTTTCTATTTTCAATTCTCGTACCGTTCGTTACCCTGACCAATAATATGCCATGATACTGAAGTCGATGAGGTCGATCTTTCCGTCGCCGTTCAAATATTTTGCTTCGACCTCTTTGAATGCGGCATTCAAGGGTCGTTTGTACCAGTATGCGGCGATGGAAAAGTCGACAAGATTGATCCGGCAGCCGCCGTTAAGATCGCCTTTTTCGGCACATCCGGATGTTTCGATCTTTACATTTTTCGTACCAACTTTGAAACCCACGCCATTACTGAATTGACTGATCTCGCTTCCAAGCGCTTGTTTTGATTTTACGGAAGATGCGCCGAGTTCAAGGGCAGAACTGTCAAAATTCAAAAGATAATCACCGTCTTTATCGGATCTCTGTTGAACGAAAATATTTGAATTGATATTGATGGTCACTTGGGCGTTCGGCGCAGCTTGGCCGAAAATTGCGATACGTTCGCCCCGCTTCACTTCGCTTTTGTCGACTGAGATGGTGGGCGCAAGAAAGATCCCTCCGATCACCGTGGTAACTCCCTTCGTGAGATAAACGGGAAACGTAAATAAACTGCCATGAATGCCGTTCTTATCTTCAGCATAAATGGAGAAGCTGTGATCCCCCGCGGCGAGTCCGGTCAACTTGCCTACGAAATTACCTTCGGCATCAGCGATTGATCTTTTTACGATCTGTCCGTCTTTTAAAATGAATACTTTGCTGAAAGGATATGCTTTTCCGGAAAACTCAGCGGCCGTTTCCGCCGTAGGAACGAGCGGCGGCGGCTTTGTCGTAATTATTCCGCCGCCCGCGACGCCGCCTCCCGAGGGCGGAACGACAGCCGCTACAGGCACGGCGGAGATCTCAGTGGAGGACGCGATCGCGCGAGCAAAAGCATCTTTGACGACGATGACGAAATAATAGGTGGTACCGTTAACCAACCCGGTTTGAGTATCAGAGGTTACGTTGCCGAGCGATGTATAGGTATACGGTCCGCCCGAGGTAGTTGATCGTGCAACGTTGTAGCCGGATACCGCCCACCCCGAATATCCCTGTGAAGCCGTCCAGGAAAGAGAAACTTGCGAACTCCCCGGAGTTGCCGACACGGCTGGTGAGGAGACGGACGGATAATAGAGAAAACCGGCATTATCGCCAAAATTGGCGGACGATCCCGGACCATTGGATATTTGAGAAATGACGCCCAGCAAACTGAAATTGGTCGATGATCCGTATCCGCCCGCATTCATTACCGGATCAAGTACGGTATATTGAGAGGAAGAATACTCCTCGGAATATGCGTATCCGACGCAAAAAAACAACGTGGAAATCATTGCCGCCATTCCATAAAAAAGAGGTCGGTTTTGTGTTTTTTTAAGTTGCATTGGAAAAATTTATGGTGCCGGTTCTGGGTCAACGTCCGATGTTGGGACAACAGGGTCTTCGTTTACTGATGGCTCCGGGCTTTCCTGAGTCTCTGGGTCAGAGTTCGAAACGTCCTCCGTCGCCGGTGAATCCGTTGATGGTGCCGGATCGGCGGTTTCTTCTGTTTGAGATTGCAAAAGCACTTCCACCACTTCCTGAACCAATTCTTCGTTGATCATTTCCGTAGGAGCGGGCGACGGATCGACATCCTCTTCCTCTGGAGACTCCCCTTCCGGTTTGACCTCTTCATCGGAAGACGGCTCCGCTGGAGAATTGTCCGGTGCCGGCTGCTCTTGTGGTACTGGTTCGGGTTCTGCTTGCGGTTCCGGATACTGGGTGGAGACAATGACGTCCTCGGGATTTTCTTCCACGATAACGGGAGCTTCGGGAATAGGTTCCGGTATGACAGGCTCGTACCCTTCTATCACCTCTTGCTTGGGATCCAGCAGTTTTCCGATGAGACCGGAATATTCCGTGGTGATAACTTTTTGAGATTCTCCTTTTTCCTGTTCCAGTTTTTGAACTTTCTTGAGATAAGACAATTCATAGTTGATATTTTCTCCCAGCTCTTTTGCGACATAAAGCCCGAGATCTTTGCCGTCGAGCGCTTCTTTGCTTATGGTCAGCGTCTTTTCAATTTGCTTATTCTGCCACACGCTGTCGACGATCTCCATCGTTTGGTACGAGTAAGCGGCATAATAATTTTTCTCATCGTCGGTAATGGAGTTGATCCTCAGGTTGAAATTATAACTGTCTAGGTCTGCAGAGACGATAGTGCCGTTGTCGACAGAAATTACGGTTTGCTCGCTTGAATAGATGCTCTCTCGCACGGCAGGTTCCGCCGCAAAACTGATCCCGAAACCAAAGAAAAATAGAGCGAGAAGTATGGTGAAGGCGTTATTATATTTTATGAAGTTAAGAACTTTGCTATACATGCCATTATTATAATGGATTGTAAACAGCAAATCAATGCACTAAGACACTTACACCATCCAGTTTACGCCGTCAACTTTCTTGATAGACGCCCGAGGTATTCCGTTGACGGTTTTTATCAGGGTTTCGTGCAGGTCGTTTATCGTCTTAAGATCGGTGGTCGCGACGGAAGGACTGACGGACGGCGACTCGGAGGAGGACGGGCTAATGCTCGCTGACGGGCTCAGACTCGGAGAATCGGAGGAAACTTCAGAGGGAGAAACGGAAGATGACGGTGAAAGCGAAGGCGATGCGCTCGCGGATTCCGAAGCGCTGGGACTCAGCGACGGACTCTGCGAAGTACTTGGACTTAAGCTCGGGGATTCCGAAGCGGAGTCCGATGCCGATCCGCTGGCAGACGGCGAAAGGCTCGGCGAAGCGGATGAGGAAGGTGAAGAACTGGCGCTCGGAGAAAGCGACGGACTATGCGAAGTGCTCGGGCTCAAGCTGGTCGACGGTGAAAGCGAAGGACTTTCGGAGGTACTCGGGCTTTGGCTGGCGGATGGAGACAAGCTTGGAGAGATCGAGGTTGAGGGTGACAGGCTCGGCGATTCGGAAGCGGAGTCTGATGCGGACGGAGAGAGGGACGGACTTTCGGATGCGCTCGGACTTAAACTGGTTGACGGCGAAAGCGAAGGTGAGATGGATGAGGATGGCGATAAGCTCGGGGATTCGGAGGCGGAGTCTGACGATGATGGCGAAAGCGAAGGACTTTCGGAGGTGCTTGGACTCAGACTCGTCGAAGGCGACAAGCTCGGAGAGAAAGATGTTGATGGTGAGAGACTTGGTGATTCGGAAGCGGAGTCAGAAGCGGACGGTGAAAGCGACGGACTTTCCGATGCGCTCGGACTTAAACTGGTTGACGGTGAAAGCGAAGGCGAGATCGAAGCGGACGGAGAGAGGCTCGGAGATTCGGAAGCGGAATCTGAAGATGATGGCGAGAGCGACGGACTAACGGAAGTGCTCGGACTCAGACTGGTCGACGGCGAAAGCGACGGGCTTTCGGAGGTACTCGGACTTTGGCTCGCCGACGGTGAGAGAGACGGACTCTCGGAGGTGCTCGGACTCAAGCTCGCCGAAGGAGACAAACTCGGAGAGATCGAGGTTGACGGTGAGAGGCTCGGGGATTCGGAAGCGGAGTCTGAAGCCGATGGAGACAGGGACGGACTTTCGGACGTGCTCGGGCTTGAACTTGTTGACGGCGAAAGCGATGGAGATATAGAGGTTGAGGGTGACAAGCTCGGCGATTCACTGCCGGATTCGGAAGCGCTCGGGGAAAGAGACGGGCTAACCGAAGCGCTTGGACTCAAACTCGGAGATGAACTTATCGATTCGCTTGATGATGGAGAAAGACTCGGCGAGATCGAGGTTGATGGTGAAAGCGATGGTGATTCACTGGTCGATTCGCTTGATGATGGAGAAAGACTCGGAGAAACGGAGGCGGAAGGAGAAAGGCTTGTCGACGGTGAAAGCGACGGTGAGATCGAAGCGCTCGGGGAAAGACTCGGTGATTCGGAAGCGGAGTCTGATGCGGAAGGACTAAGCGAGGGACTGACCGAGCTGCTTGGACTTATGCTTGTGGAAGGAGAAAGACTTGGCGATGATGAAGCACTGGGAGACAACGAACTGCTCGGTGAAAGAGAAGGACTTTCAGACGTGCTCGGGCTCAGACTCGTCGAAGGAGACAGACTCGGAGAGATCGAGGTTGATGGTGAGAGGCTCGGTGATTCGGAGGCAGAGTCTGAAGCCGATGGACTTAAGCTCGGTGATTCGGATGATGAAGGAGAGAGACTTGGCGACTCAGATGGAGAATTCGATACCGAAGGACTGAGCGACGGACTCGCTGAACTGCTCGGGCTCACGCTCGCTGAAGGAGAAGTGCTTGGTGATCCCGAAATACTCGGAGACACTGAACTGCTTGGAGAAAGCGACGGACTTTCGGATGTGCTCGGACTTAAACTGCCGCTCGGTGATAAACTCGGGCTTTGTGAGGCGCTCGGTGAAAGCGACGGAGATTCGCTTGCGGAGTCGGAAGCGGATGGACTTAAGCTTGGGGATTCCGAAGATGACGGTGAAAGACTGGAGCTTGGGCTCAGCGATGGGCTTTCGGATGAGCTAGGAGAAGTTGATGAGCTTGGGGATAAACTCGGGCTTTGTGATCCGCTCGGAGAGAGTGATGGCGATTGTGAAGCGGATGGACTTAAGCTCGGGGACTGAGAGCTTGACGGTGAAGTGCTGGAACTCGGACTGAGCGACGGGGATTGTGATGCGCTCGGTGAAAGCGATGGTGATTCTGAAGCTGACGGACTTAAGCTCGGTGATTCGGATGAGCTTGGAGAGGTGGATGAACTCGGCGACAAAGACGGAGATGCCGAAGAACTCGGAGAGGTTGATGAGCTTGGAGATAAACTCGGGCTTTGTGATCCGCTCGGAGAGAGTGATGGCGATTGTGAAGTGGACGGGCTTAAACTCGGTGATTGCGAACCGCTCGGAGAAAGCGATGGAGATTGTGACGCACTCGGACTTAAGCTCGGTGACTCGGAAGATGATGGTGAAAGACTGGAGCTTGGACTCAGCGATGGGCTTTCGGATGAACTCGGAGAAGTCGATGAGCTCGGCGAAAGAGACGGACTTTGTGAGGCGCTCGGACTGAGTGATGGCGATTGTGAAGTTGAGGGGCTTAAACTAGGAGATTGCGAACCGCTCGGAGAAAGCGATGGAGATTGTGACGCACTCGGACTTAAGCTCGGCGACTCAGAGGATGACGGACTCAAGCTTGAACTCGGCGACAAAGACGGAGATGCCGAAGAAGACGGGCTCAAGCTTGAGCTCGGCGAAAGTGAAGGGCTTTGTGAAGCACTCGGACTTAGTGATGGCGATTGCGAAGTTGAAGGACTTAGGCTCGGGCTCTGTGAAGCGCTGGGACTGAGTGATGGGGACTGTGAAGCGGACGGCGAAAGGCTCGGAGACTCGGAAGCCGAGGGTGAAAGACTCGAGCTCGGACTGAGCGATGGACTTGCGGATGAGCTCGGAGAAGTCGATGAGCTTGGTGACAAACTCGGGCTTTGTGAAGCACTCGGACTGAGCGAGGGTGATTCTGAAGCTGACGGACTTAAGCTCGGGCTTTGTGAAGCGCTGGGGCTTAAACTCGGTGATTCAGACGCCGAAGGGCTCAAACTCGGAGATTGTGAGCTTGACGGTGAAGTGCTGGAACTCGGAGAGAGCGACGGAGAGGCCGAAGATGACGGAGAGGTCGATGCGCTCGGTGAAAGAGACGGACTTTGCGAGGCGCTCGGACTGAGTGACGGCGATTCTGAAGAAGAAGGACTCAAGCTCGGAGATTGAGATGCACTCGGACTTAAGCTCGGAGACTCGGATGCCGAAGGACTGAGCGAAGGACTCGATGAACTGCTCGGGCTCACGCTCGCTGAAGGAGAAGTGCTTGGTGATCCCGAAATACTCGGAGACACTGAACTGCTCGGAGAAAGCGACGGACTTTCGGATGTGCTCGGACTTAAACTGCCGCTCGGTGATAAACTCGGGCTTTGTGAGGCGCTCGGCGAGAGCGACGGAGATTCGCTTGCGGAGTCGGAAGCTGACGGACTTAAGCTCGGGGATTCCGAAGATGACGGAGAAAGACTGGAGCTTGGGCTCAGCGACGGAGACTCGGAAGCACTCGGGCTCACGCTTGAGCTTGGGGATAAACTCGGGCTTTGTGATCCGCTCGGAGAAAGCGATGGTGATTGTGAAGCGGATGGACTTAAGCTCGGGGACTGTGAACCGCTCGGACTGAGCGAAGGTGATTGCGACGCGCTGGGTGATAATGAAGGACTTTCTGAGGATGACGGGCTCAAACTGCTCGATGGTGAAAGCGATGGAGACGCTGAAGAACTTGGTGAAGTTGAAGAGCTTGGGGATAAACTTGGGCTTTGTGATGAACTGGGTGAAAGCGATGGAGATTGCGAGGCACTCGGTGAAAGCGATGGCGATTCAGAGGAACTCGGAGAGGTCGATGAGCTCGGTGAAAGCGACGGGCTCTGTGAAGAACTCGGAGAGAGTGACGGGGATTGTGAATTTGAAGGGCTGAGCGACGGACTTGCGGATGAACTCGGCGAAGTACTGGAGCTCGGGGAAAGAGACGGACTCTGTGATGCGCTCGGCGAGAGTGATGGAGACTGCGAAGTTGAAGGACTGAGCGACGGACTTTCAGAAGATGACGGCGAGGTGCTGGAGCTAGGACTAAGAGATGGAGATTGTGAAGCACTTGGTGAAAGCGATGGGGATTGAGAAGCCGAAGGACTCAAGCTCGGTGATTGAGAGCTTGACGGTGAAGTGCTGGAACTTGGACTGAGCGATGGAGATTGTGAAGCGGACGGACTGAGTGACGGTGATTGAGAAGTTGAGGGGCTTAAGCTCGGTGATTCAGACGAGCTCGGAGAGGTGGAAGAGCTCGGTGAAAGAGATGGAGATTGTGAAGTACTTGGACTGAGTGACGGGGATTGTGAAGCGCTCGGGGAAAGCGACGGGCTTGCGGAAGATGACGGCGAAGTACTGGAGCTCGGACTTAAGCTCGGAGACTCCGAAGAACTTGGAGAAGTCGATGAACTCGGCGACAAACTCGGGCTTTGTGAAGAACTCGGAGAGAGTGATGGAGACTCCGAAGTTGAAGGACTTAAGCTCGGGGATTCGGATGAACTCGGTGAAGTACTGGAACTCGGTGATAAACTCGGGCTCTGTGATGAGCTCGGACTAAGTGACGGGGATTGTGAAGCACTCGGGCTTAAGCTCGGAGACTCCGAAGAACTCGGTGAAGTTGATGAGCTCGGTGAAAGTGACGGGCTTTGTGATGAGCTTGGAGAGAGTGACGGGGATTGAGAAGCTGACGGACTGAGCGACGGACTTGCGGATGAACTCGGTGAAGTCGATGAGCTCGGGGAAAGCGACGGGCTTTGTGAAGCGCTCGGTGAGAGTGATGGTGATTGAGAAGCTGAAGGACTGAGCGACGGACTTGCGGATGAACTCGGTGAAGTCGATGAGCTCGGGGAAAGCGACGGGCTTTGTGAAGCGCTCGGTGAGAGTGACGGTGATTGAGAAGCTGAAGGACTGAGCGACGGACTTGCGGACGAACTCGGTGAAGTTGATGAGCTTGGGGAAAGACTCGGGCTTTGTGAAGAACTCGGACTTAAGCTCGGAGATTGTGAAGCTGAAGGACTTAAGCTCGGAGACTCCGAAGAACTCGGAGAAGTTGATGAGCTCGGTGAAAGAGATGGACTCTGTGATGAACTTGGTGAAAGTGATGGCGATTGCGAAGTTGAGGGGCTTAAGCTCGGAGACTCAGACGAGCTCGGTGAAGTCGATGAGCTCGGCGACAAACTGGGGCTTTGTGAAGTGCTCGGAGAAAGCGATGGGGATTGAGAAGTTGAAGGACTGAGCGACGGACTTGCGGACGAACTCGGTGAAGTCGATGAGCTCGGTGAAAGTGAAGGGCTTTGCGAGGCGCTTGGTGAAAGCGACGGCGATTGTGAAGCCGACGGACTTAAGCTCGGGGATTGCGAGCTTGATGGCGAAGTGCTGGAGCTCGGCGACAAACTGGGGCTTTGTGAAGCGCTCGGTGAGAGTGACGGCGATTGAGAAGCTGACGGACTAAGGCTCGGAGACTTAGACGATGACGGGCTCAAGCTTGAACTCGGCGACAAAGACGGAGATGCCGAAGAAGACGGGCTCAAGCTTGAGCTCGGCGAAAGTGAAGGACTTTGCGAGGTGCTCGGAGAAAGCGATGGAGATTGTGAAGTCGACGGACTTAAGCTCGGAGATTGCGAGCTTGAAGGCGAGGTGCTGGAGCTCGGACTGAGCGAAGGACTTGCGGAAGAAGACGGAGAGGTCGATGAGCTCGGTGAAAGACTCGGGCTTTGTGAAGAGCTTGGTGAGAGTGATGGTGATTGTGAAGTTGAAGGACTCAAGCTCGGGGATTCAGATGAGCTCGGAGAAGTCGATGAACTCGGAGAGAGCGACGGACTTGCGGAAGAAGACGGTGAAGTCGATGTGCTCGGAGAAAGCGATGGCGATTGTGAAGCGGAAGGGCTCAAGCTTGGCGAATTTGATGAAGACCCATTCGGAAGAGTGTAAGCGAAGATAAGTCCGCATTCCGCCAAATTAGTGACATGTGCGACACCCGTATACTGCGCATCGATTCCGATATCCGTATTCCCTGAAGGGTATGTCGAAGAACCCGCCATCTGGAGATACGTTGCGTACGATGTTGAAAGAGTCTTGGAGAAAGTTGTTCCTCCGACGATTATGTTATGATTCGGACTATCGGCGGTTGAATCAACGGAGGCTCTCATCCAACCCATATAATCGACGATCACGGCATCCGTCATGTCGATATCGCCCACAGAAAGTCCTTCGACTGAATATTCCTCCGTTTTCTTCGTCGTCGTACTTATAGACCAACCATTTGTCTCAGAGAGAGGCCTTTCATTGACCTGCGGAGAGTGTCCCGTTCCATACCCTGAACCTCCGGAGCCGATCTGTGTGGTAAAGTCTACCGACGTTCCGTTCGATGCCGGCCGCTTTGCCGAAACGTGAATACTTCCCGTATCGGCAAGATCGCTTCCGCTGTCGACGTATATACCGGAATACCACACGCTCATTACCGCAGATGATGTGAAGTAAGAAAATGCAGCCGTGGGGCGTATACCGAACGAAGCTTGGCTGAGATCCGTGAAAGGAAGCGTCCCGTCAGCGTTTGTCGAGGTAATCTCAAGATTACCGTTCAAGTACACTTTTGCCGACCAACTGGTAGCGGAATAAATGGAATACGACAATGAAATTCGGTGCCAAGTATCTGCCGAAAGACCAGTGGTGCCGAGCTTGCCGGTACAGCCGCGCGCCTGAAAGATAAGGGTTCCATCCGTGTTGAGACCGATGCCAAGCACTTCATGAGTCTCGTTCGCCCTTTGTATCGACAGGAACTTACTCCGAGCTGACGGAGTGACGGTCGAAAATTTCACCCAAACCGACACTCTCGATCCGGCTGTGGCGCAAGCATCGTTAGGAGTACAAACGCTTGCGTTTCCCCCCGTCGAAGTAATGTCGGATTTAATGGAACAGATCCCGTCATGCGGCTCTGTATCGTCTGATGTGATCGTTCCGTTGGTTGCGGAAGAGTTGTAGAACAGAGAAAGATCTTTGGTCGCATCGGTTCCCGGTTCAAGGAAGGTAACGACCGGCGGAGGCGGAATTGACGGGCTTTGCGAGGCACTCGGTGAAAGAGATGGCGAGGCCGATGCGCTCGGTGAAAGCGAGGGCGAAAGTGAGGCCGACGGCGAAAGCGAGGGTGATTCTGATACGCTCGGTGAAAGCGACGGTGATGCGGATGAGCTCGGGCTCACACTTGAGCTCGGTGACAAACTCGGGCTTTGCGAGGCGCTCGGTGAAAGTGATGGTGATTTCGAACTGGAAGGGCTAAGCGAAGGAGAAGCAGAGGCGCTCGGACTCGTACTGCTCGAGGGTGATAGCGATGGACTTCCCGAACTTGAGGGTGAAAGCGATGGAGATTTTGAACTGGATGGAGAGAGCGATGGCGAAGCCGATGAGCTCGGGCTCTGACTGCTTGACGGAGAAAGCGATGGACTTGCGGACGATGATGGGCTGGTCGAACTCGACGGCGAGAGCGACGGTGAAGCTGACGCGCTCGGAGAAAGTGAGGGTGATTTCGAACTGGAAGGACTAAGCGACGGAGACACGGAAGAAGACGGGCTCTGACTGCTCGAGGGTGAAAGCGACGGGCTTACGGACGATGATGGGCTGGTCGAACTCGACGGCGAGAGCGACGGTGATTTTGAAGAAGACGGGCTTAAACTTGTTGACGGTGATAATGATGGAGATTTTGAACTGGATGGAGAGAGCGACGGCGATTTACTTGAGCTCGGTGAAAGCGATGGACTCTTGGAACTGGAAGGAGATTGTGAAGTGGAAGGACTTAAGCTCGGGGATTGAGAGCTGGAAGGCGAGGTACTGGAACTCGGCGAGAGCGATGGACTTTTGGAACTCGAAGGAGAAAGCGACGGTGATTTTGAACTGGAGGGAGAAGTACTGGAGCTCGGCGAAAGCGAAGGACTTTTTGAGCTCGATGGTGAAGTGGAAGAACTTGGCGAGAGCGACGGACTTTTGGAACTGGACGGCGATGTCGACGCAGACGGACTTAAGCTCGGCGATCCGAAAGAAAAGTATGCGACGGCGATACCGCACTCATACAAACGCGTAAGATGAGGCGTCGTCGTATATTGAGCATCGATACCAATATCGGTATTTCCCGACGGATAGGTCGAGGAACCCTTCACTGCGAAATATGAAAGCGCCGACGTACTCATCGTTACCGCGGTTGCCGTGCCGCCCACGATAATATGATGAACCGGACTGTTTGCCGTTGAGTCGACATTCGCCCGGATCCAACCCATGTAATCGATGATGGTGGCGCTCGTCAGATCGACATCTCCCACGGATAATCCCTCCACCGAATATTCTTCAGTTTTTTTCGTCGTCGTGCTGATGGACCAGCCGTTTGTCAGCGACAACGGCCGTTCATTCACTTGCGGTGAATGTCCGGTACCGTATCCTGATCCGCCGGAACCGATCTGAGTTGTGAATTCGACAGCCGTACCGTTTGAAACCGCCCGCTTTGCCGTAACGCGGACGTCTCCAGTATCATTTAAAGTAGATTCGCTGTCGACATAGACATTATCGAACCAAACGCTCATTGCCGCCGATGACGTGAATTCGCTCAGCGCGGCATTCGCCGCAATTCCCAGATTTAAAACGCTGGTGGTAACAAAAGAGAGCGTTCCATCGGCATTGGTCGAAGTTATCTCAAGGCTTCCATTGAGAAATACTTTAGCTGTCCAATTAGAAGTGCTGGTAAGAACATAAGACAGCGTGATCCGATACCAAGTATTGGCTGAAAGACCGGTTCCTCCTGTCTGAGCGGTACAGCCTCTTCCTTGGATCACCAGATTCCCGCTCGTATTCAATCCCACGCATAAAATTTCCGTGCCGTCATCGGCTTGTTCTGCGGTAATAAATTTTGTTCCGGTTGAAGGCGTAGCGGTCGATAATCTCACCCAAACCGAGATTCTCGTACCAGCATCGGCGCAGACGCCGTTCGGCGTATACGCGTACCCCTTCCCCCCCACCACCGTCACATCCGATTTAAACGAGCTGGTTCCGTCTTTCTGCTGAGTATCATCGGACGCGATGGTTCCATTGGTAACGACCGTGTTCCGATAAAGCGTAATATCTTTCGTCAGATCAGTACCTGGCTCGAGGAAAGTGACCGTACCCGCAGCGGGAACCGAAGGACTGACCGAAGAACTCGGAGAAGTAGATGCACTCGGCGAGAGCGATGGACTTTTCGAGCTCGATGGCGAGAGCGATGGTGATTTCGAGCTGGAAGGACTGAGGCTCGGCGAATTTCCTGACGGAACATACGCGACGATAATTCCGCCCTCGAACAAGCGAGTAAGATGAGGGGTCGTCGTATACTGCGCATCCATTCCGATATCCGTATTTCCTGAAGGATACACCGAGGATCCCTTGATCTTCCAATAACTGGTCCCCGATGTACTCATCGTTACGGCAGTTGCCGTCCCGCCTACGATGATGTTATGGACCGGACTATTTAATGTTGAATCGACATTTGCATAAATCCAGCCCATATAGTCGACGATCGTCGACCCGGTCAAATCAACATCTCCAACCGACAATCCCTCAACTGAATATTCCTCCGTTTTTTTCGTCGTGGTGCTTATAGACCAGCCATTTCCGGCAGCCAAAGGCCGCTCATTCACCTGAGGAGTATGTCCAGTGCCGTATCCTGAACCGCCAGACCCTATCTGCGTCGTGAACTCCACCGCTGTTCCGTTTGAAACCGGACGTTTTGCGGTGACGTGTATATTTCCCGGGTCATCTATTCCCGTTCCGTCATCAACATACAAGCTGTCGTACCAAACAGTCATTATCGGACTGGAAGTGAATGCGGAGAAATTCGCATTAGCATACATTCCCAATTCTACTGCGCCCGTAGTAACCGCCGAGAGCGTTCCATCAACGTTCGTCGACGTTATTTCAAGGGACCCGTTGAGAAAAACTTTTGCCGTCCAATTGCTGGATGAAGTAATGACATATGACAAAGTGATCCGATACCACGTATCGGCGGAAAGACCGGTTGTACCGGATTTGGCGGTGCACGCCCTTCCCTGAAGTAGTAATGTTCCATCCGTATCCAAACCAACACACAAAATATTGCCGGAATCCAAATTTTTTATCGCAGACAAAAATATCCCCGCAGTGGAAGGCGTAACTGTGGAAAATCGCACCCAAACCGATATTCTTGTTCCCGCATCGGAACAGACATCACTGTCTGTATAGGTAAAGGCTTGTCCTCCTGTTGACGTTATGCTGCATTGTATCGAACTGGTACCGTCTTTCTGCTGCGTATCAACGGATGCGATCGTGCCGTTCGTTGCGCTCGAAGTATAAAAAAGATTAAGACTTTTTGTCGCATCGCTACCCGGTTCCAAAAATGTGACCGTCGCGGCCGGCGGAGTTGACGGGCTTACCGATGAACTGGGTGAGAGTGATGGACTTTTTGAACTTGAAGGTGAGAGCGAAGGGCTTTTTGAACTCGAAGGGGAAAGCGATGGTGATTTTGAGGAACTTGGTGAGAGTGAAGGACTTTTAGAACTTGAAGGAGAAAGCGATGGACTTTTTGAGCTTGATGGAGAAAGCGAAGGTGAGTTGGCAAAATAGGTCGCATAAACTCCATATCTCTTATTTATTTCATGGTCATACGTATAATCTGTCCAAGTCGCGGGCAGGGTTCCCACATTATCAAAATACAAATCCCATCCTGATGCGGTGTCATAACCGATACCACATTGAGCACTGACACTTCCAAGACCCGCCCAATATGCCGTGCCAGATGTTATAGCAAGATTATAATCATCTGCCGACTGAACAAAAGTACCGGGAGACGCATTGTCAGTTACTGTAGTAGTGTTGGTATCGTAACCTAATCTTGTAAGAGGTACGCCCGCATTATTACTATAAACGGCGGTTTTTACGGTTATCGGAGCAGCACCCGCAAATAAGCACCAAGAAATATAATTTAATGTGCCGGTATTCGGCGCCGCTCCGAGTTCAGCGGCAACAACCTCCCCATTACCGGCTAGCCAATGCGCCCAAGAAGTTGTCGGGATGGTCGTATACCCAAACGTCAATCCGGCCGCGTGATGCACCGGATATACCGCTTTATCCAAGAAGTCCTGCGGGATAGTGACCGAGAGAATTCCCTTCGCCGTATCGACATTCAAGTCTCCCCATACTTCCTTTCCCGCCGAATCGACAATTTTTGGTCTGAAGATATGTCCTACCTTTCCGCTCTTATATTCTTTGCCCCCGAGATAATTTATTTTATTTTCGGAAGCATAAACGGCATATGACCCGATAACGTTTTCAGGACGAACAGAACCTTTGTCTTTATCCCGATCCGACAGATCCGGCTGATAGAAAAAATCCAACCCCTTCGTATTGAGCGTAAATTCAACTCGGTTTGTTTTCGGCTTTTTCTTAAGAACGACCTCAAACTCGCTCGCACCCTCGGGGTGCTCTTTGTTATTGATGTCATAGAAATGCGCTTCGACATCGGCGCCTTTCCATTTTATCTTCTCCCCTTCCACGCTAATGGACGGCCGTTTCTCGTTGTGAACAAGGCGAACGGAAAAGTTTACTTCATTATCCCACCGTTTGATCTTAACTTGCGGAAGGAACGAATCAGCGGTTTTTATGTCTCCTATCTCGGTTTCAATGCGGTCTCTCCAGTCACGTTTAACATCCTGAATGTAAGTATTCAGTGTTTGACGATATTTCTTATTGATCTCCGGATTACTAGCCAGCATATCCCCGCCGTTTTATTCAACGGATTTTTCTTTTATTGATCTCTTTAACTTTTCACGCACATCTATCCCATTCTCATTATTATAATATATTTTTTCATTTCACCCAATGTGCGATTCGAACGAACTGACGGACGCAAGCGTACTATCTCCCAACCGTCATTCCGGACCGCGATCCGGAATCCAGATCTTGTCGCCCGACGGGGTCTCCGACCCCGTTGCGGGGTCGGAGACCCTCGTCCGGCAATCCGTCTACTAACTACTATCTACTAACTACTAACTCGCCTATTCCAACAACTTCCGCACATTATTCCATCCCGGAATAGTATCAATATCCGCCTCCTTCCACCCGGTCGGCGCGTCGTAAAATTTTTCCGTGAGCGACCACCTCATGCGGGTAAAATTCTTTCCGTGCTTGATATCGATATTCGGCAAAGCGGACTGGCGGATCTCCGAATCGTAGTCGTTCACCCATGGTATTCTCTTGTGGGTCATCGGCTCATACCCCATGTTGTGGTCGAAGCCTTTCTTCTCGACCATCGCAATTCTTTCGCGGTAGTGCAAAACAGCGATATCGCGATACACGCATAATCCCGAAAGCGGCGTCGCATCATAATGCAAAGCGAATCCGTCAAGAAAACGCAAAAACCAATAATTTCCGTTGTAGTACCACACGTTTCGATCAGGCGGAATAAAATCAAAATGCGACGG
The DNA here is from genome assembly GCA_023229825.1 of Minisyncoccota bacterium. Classification (GTDB taxonomy): domain Bacteria; phylum Patescibacteriota; class Minisyncoccia; order Phycocordibacterales; family CAIJYI01; genus CAIJYI01. The sequence continues at coordinate 102,961 of JALNYN010000001.1, read as the reverse complement.
ATGATACAGTACATCATGTTCGCAGAAAAACACCACATCTGTGTCGAGCGCTTCCAGCGCCGCGAGAATTTGCTTGAACATCGTAAGGCGGCCTCTTTGCAGAGGAAGAACGATATTCCGTCCAAAATCGATCGGCTGAAGCGAACAGCTGACGATCTTCTTCCCTTCCGCCGCGATCAAAAGCTGTTTTTGACACGCGTTCATTATCCGATCCAGAAGACGATTATCAGTATAATAAATGAGCCCCACGCTCGGTTTTTGTTGTTGATTAGTATCTTCCATGATCTTAAAATTTTTCACTACGTCGACGACGGACGTGGATCCCGGGTCCCGGCCCGGGATGACGATAACATGAGACCCTCTTACCTATCCGTCATTCCGGACCCATCCTTCGCCAAAGGCTACGGCATGGCGAGCGCGATCCTGACATCCACGTCGTGTCATCGCTCTCCGTGGATCCCGGGTCCCGGCCCGGGATGACGATAACATGAGACCCTCTTACCTATTCGTCATTCCGGACCCATCCTTCGCCAAAGGCTACGGCATGGCGAGCGCGATCCTGACATCCACGTCGTGTCATCGCTCTCCGTGGATCCCGGGTCCCGGCCCGGGATGACGATGGCGGTGGGACTACCCTCCAACCCGTCATTCCGGACCTGATCCGGAATCCACGTTCGTTCGTTGTATGTTTTCGTTTTTCTTCGTCATTCCGGGCTTGACCCGGAATCCACGTCGTCTTCCGTCAATTCGCCGTACAGATCTTTCCACTCGGGATTTTCTTTTTCTATGAGCTGTATTTTCCATTCTCGTTTCCAGCCTTTAATTTCCTTTTCTCTTTCGATCGCACCGCGAATTTCGTCCCCGCTTTCAAAATATACTAAATCGTGAACTTTGTATTTTTGAGTAAATCCCGGAACGGCGTTGTTTTTGTGTTCGTAAATGCGTTTTTGCAGATTCGATGTCACCCCCACGTAGAGAGTTCCATTTTTCTTACTAGCGAGAATGTACACAAACCCTGTTTTCATATTTTTTTACATTGACGGACGACGTGGATTCCGGGTCGTTGCCCGGAATGACGACGATAAGGTGTGCTTACACCACCTTTCTGTCATTCCGGGCTTGACCCGGAATCCACGTTGTCTTCCGTCCATTATCTATTTTCCATTTTCTATTCTCGTTTCGTCCTACTCCAACAACTTCCGTATATTGTTCCATCCGGGAATAGTGTCGATAGTCGCTTCCGTCCAGTCGGTCGGTTTTCTTCGGAATTTATCCTGCGTCCACCGTGCGCGCGTAAGATTTTTTCCGTGTTTGATATCGATATTCGGCGCGGAAGAATTCCAGACCTCGAAACTATACGAGTGTTCCCATTTTATCCGGTGATGAGTCATCGGTTCGAAGCCGATGTTGTAAGAAAATCCGATCTTTTCTACCAAATTGATCCGTTCCTGATAATGTTTGATGGCAATATCGCGATACACACACAACCCTGAAAGCGGGCTTAAGTTGTAGTGCAAAGCGAAACCGTCGGACGCGCGCAGTACCCAAACGTTGCCGTTGTAATACCAGATGTTTCGGTCGCGAGGTATAAAATCAAAATGCGAAGGGTGATACAACACATCGTGCTCGCAGAAAAATACCACATCCGTATCAAGCACTTCAAGCGCGATAAGGATCTGTTTGAACATGGTCAGATATCCCCTTTCGAGAGGGAGAGCGATGTTCTGACCAAAGTCCATCGGTTTTAACGATGCGCTCACGATCTTTTTGCCGCCCGCCGCTTTCAAGAGCTGTTTTTGGCACGCGTGCATGATCTTTTCGTCGATCTGGTTGTCGGTATAATAGATCAAACCGACGGTGGGTTCGCTCGCGACGACGCCGGACGTGGATTCCGGATCATCCGCCAGCTGGCGGACGGAATGACGGACGGTCGTCATCCCGGGCCGAGACCCGGGATCCACGTTTTCCGGCTCACGCTCGCCCTGCGTAGCTTTAGCGAAGGAGGGGGCCGGAATGACGGACGACGTCGTTTTTCCGTTCTGCAACGGCCATGCCTTGAGCTTTTCACGCGAGGCTTCGCTCCATCCCGGCACCGGCCAAAACTTTTCCAAAAGCCACGAGAGAGGATAGATCTGCTTCTCCCATTTGTTATCAAAAAATAATTCTTTTACGGTCTGTTTTGCATGCTGAACTTTCCTTCCCGGATTTTCGTAAGGAAACCCGAAATCGCCGCCCTGCGTTCGGAACATGTGGGCATACCACGTTTTATGATTGACGACGACGCGTCCGCCGGAAAGCCACGTTTTGCACGCCACTTCGATCCCCTGCGAACCCCACGAACCGAGCATCTCATCAGAAATATTGAGCTCCCAGTATTTTTCGCGCGTGAGCATGAAGCATGATCCTTGGATCGACATCGTTTCAGTGATATCGCCCCCAACGCCCGGACGCTTCTTGTATTCATTGAAATATTGAAAATGCGGTTCTTCGTCGAAACAATACGAAACGCTCTGTGGATTTGTTTTTGCGATCCATACCACATCTTTGACGGTAGGCTTTCCGCATCCCGGCTCCGTACATGGACCGCTCGGACCCTGATATCTCGTATGACCATCCGGACACTTCCAGTTGAATGCGTGCAAATTGCGCATGACCGGTATCATCGTCCAATCATCATGCATTTCTTTTATCATTTTGACATCGAACCCTTTGTCGAAAGCGCAATGAGCATCGGCTTTCATGACGTACTTCGCTTTTGAAAGCTTGCATGCTTGATTCGTAGCAGCTCGCTGCCCCAATGCCTCAGGATTATAGATCACGCGGAGACGCTCGTCGGCAGGCAATTCCGTTTGATACCCGTCGAGAACGGCGATGATTTCCGTGTTCCCTTCTATATTCGACAAGATATCCTCAATGGTTCGTTTGAGAAATTCTTCGTTGCGCGCGGGGATTAAGATCGAGAGATCGTATTTCATAATACTATAATTATTCACTTATATGCTTGCTCATCTGCCCGTCATTCCGGACCCATCCTTCGCCAAAGGCTACGGCATGGCGAGCGCGATCCGGAATCCACGTCGTGTCGTCGCTCTCCGTGGATCCCGGGTCATTGCCCGGGATGACGAGTTAAATTATTAAAATTTCACATATGACCAGCTGGGCGTATTATCTCCTTTCCAAATGGTTATCTCCTCATTAAGCTCGTTCACCGCTTGCATGACGCCGTACCCTTCCTTATCGATATAATCGTGTCCGGAAACAATTCCTCCTTTTTTTACTTTCTTGGACCATTCCCGTATATCTTCTTTGGCGCTTTCATAAGAATGATTGGCATCGATATACACAAAATCAAGCGAACCGTCTTTAAAATCCTTGACCGCATCCATGCTTAATTTTCGGACGAATTTACAGTTGAAGTTTTTCATCCGTTCTTTCGTCTCCTTGAAAAAATCATCCAACCGCTCTTTACTGACATGATCGCGATAGCCGGGGGTGAGATCCCATGCATCGACGCAATACAAAAGATCGGAGGTTTGCGCAATATGTTTTGAGAACATCGCCCGCTCGACGCCGATCTCAGCTCCGATTCCGGTGAAGAGTTTCGCGAGATCTTTTCTGCTTTGAGTTGTTTCTTTCATTTTGAAAATATCATTTACGGTTTGACATAAAACCACGACGGCACTCCATCGCTGTTCATAATAAAGAGCATCGGCACTCCGCGATATGCGCACCATGCCGGAAGCGCGTATACCACGCCATAGCGCTCTTGTCGGCTTTCAAAGAAGTCATGTCCGGAAATAATGCCGCCCTTTTTCACCTTCGGGCTCCATGCGGCGAGGTCTTCGATGACGTGCGCAAAATCATGATTGCTGTCGATGTAAATAAAATCCAAAGACTCATCTTCAAATTTCCTCGATGCGTCCACCGACCAGTCTTGAAGTATTTTAAATCCTCTCGTTTGCGATCTGGTTTTCGCCTGATTGAATGCGTTGATCTCAAGATCGGCATCCGGATAATCTTTGTAGCCTTTGTATGCTTTCCACGAATCAACCGCCGTGAGATCAAGGCCGGGCATTCTGTTCATGAGTATTTCGGAATATTTTCCTTTGTATACCCCAAGTTCGACACCCTTCATCATCCCGAGCTCTTTTAAAAGATCGGGAAACTCCGCGTTCCGGCTTATGGGAAGCCGCGTCGGCGAAGGCTTGCTTAAGTCCACTTTATATTTTGAAACGATATATTCAAATGCATTCATATGTGTTGTGATATGTAAATGTTAAACGGCTTGTTGTTTTTTCAATATATCCTTAATAGAGGAAAATTTCAACCGCCGAGACGGCTATTTGAGCGCCGCGAAGAATATCCGCGAGTAAAAAGCGGATCGATCAAAAAACGCGATATTTGCATGCACAAAAATTACTCTTTCGGAGGCTGAGGAACGGCCTCCTGACTGAGATCGTGGAAGAGGCCCATGGGATTCAATTCTCCTTTGATGTGATATCGTCCGATCGGAAATATGAACATGGATGGACCGATCGCCGGCGAGATACCGTTTTTTCCGGCATAACGATTCCACACCTCATTAAAAACGCAATCCTCCCCCATCCGCGAAGCCGGGTGAAATCCGAAAGTCGAATGGCGCTTACTATAGCCGCCAAGCATGTCGAAAGTCGATTTTTTCATGGCGAAAGTATTGCCGTGAAAACTTGCATACAAACCGCGTTTGGTTTTTAGCCGTTCCATATCCAAACCATATTCTTCAAGGATCGAAGGCTCCTGGCTGAACGTTCCGTCCGGAAGTAAGACGCCGAAATATCGCGGGAAAGTCATTTTGTCTCCGCTGAATCCGTGAACGGCCATAATGAGATCTTTTGAAAGAATATGATCGATATCGGTCATCAAAACATATTCACCCCGAGCGAGGGCCGCTCCGGCATTTCGCGCCAACCCCTGCGTCCAAGCACGCTTGTCGTTGGTGTGATGGAGGCGGAGATTTTTCAGATCATAATCGGCGATATCATGCGAAGGATTGCTTCCGTCATCCACCAAAATAAATTCGATATCATCCGGCAAATTCATCGACGCGAAATGTTTAACCTGCCGAGCGACAACGCCGTGGCTATTATAAAATGCGATGATGATGGAGACTTTCATATTATTGTGATTTTCATATCTATTCTTCCCGTCATTCCGGGCCGAGACCCGGAATCCACGTTCATCGTGCATACTCTGGATTCCGGGTCGTTGCCCGGAATGACGGATAAATATTAAAAATTATTTTGCATCTTTATACTTATCTAACAAACCACCAAGACAGCGCTTTATCGCTTATTTTCGGTGTCACCTCCAGCTTGAAACCATGCATGCGCGTAAACTCATCAACGACCTCTTTTGCCATGCCCGGCCGATAATCATGTCCCGAAACAATACCTCCTTTTCTTACTTTTTTCGTCCATTCCCTCACATCGTCGGTGATAAAATCCGGGCGATGATTGGCATCAATGTACACAAAATCCAAAGATCCGTCCTCGAAATCTTCCACGGCATCCATGCTGAGTTTGTAGATGATGGCGGTGTTATAAGGAGCAAGGCGAATTTTGGCTTTTTCGTAGGCCTGCAAATGATATTCGCGCCTTTTATTCTCTCCCGTACCCCATGAATCGATGCAGTATAGTATGAGACCGGGATTCGCTTTACAGAGTATTTCAGAATACAAGCCCTCGAGCACGCCGATCTCCGCTCCGATCTTGAAACCGAGCTGATGAAAATATTTAGCAAGATCTTCTCTGGTATTGATCATATTTTTACATACATCCAACTTGGACATCTATCTCTCCAAATGAATAAAGGCTTAACGCGATGAGAATGACACCAGCCGTCGACCGCATCTATCACGCCGAAATCGTATCGCTCAGTCTTAACATAACCGTGCCCGGAGACCAAGCCTCCTTTTCTGACTTTTTTGCTCCATGCGGCGATCTGTAAAACAACGTCTTCATACTCATGGCTTTTTTCAAGATATACGAAATCCAAGGAATCATCCGGAAATCGTTTCAACGCATCCGCCTCTCTTGCGTTAATAAATACCGTTCGCCGTCCGGCAGTTTTTTCCTTAGCCTGTGCAAGCGCTCCTTCCCCTTCGTCTCCGATCCATTCATCTACGCCGATAAGCAAAAGATTCGAATTTCCTGCAGAAAGCGCAGCCGCAAATCTTCCTCTGTCGACGCCGACGATCGCGCCCTTTGCGAATTTGAGATCTTTAAAAAGATGCGGCATTTCGCCCCATCGGCTATAACCGAGCGGCACGATGAATTCGTCTCTGCCGAGATCAATGGAAAATCGTTTTGCGATAAAATCTAGCGTATCCATGATGTATTTTGATAATATTGATATGCTTTTTTATCGATGAGGCCGGAAAGCCAAGTATGGACAGTCATGATATATATCCGGCAGTACATTTACCTTCAGTCCGCTTTTTTTCAGAACATACGGAAATGATATCTGATCCTGAATGATATACCGAGATACATTATACCACCATTCCTTGAACATTTGTTGGACCTCGGGAGTATTGCGGTACATGAATATGCCTCCGCAAACCAAAAGATCGTCGACAAAATCTTTGTCATCAAGGATCGCATCGTACTGTTCTTTCAAGAACTCGTGTTCATACCTGCTCGTGAAATATTTCGACTTTTGTTTAAAACCTTTTCTCATATATCTTGCCTCCTGCCGTATGTCAGGACGCGTCGGATGACGCAAGACGACCATATCGTATCCTTGGCATTGATCGTAAAAATATTCGAGTGAATCGGGACTCGACAAAGCCAAACTCGAATCGATCCATAAGTAATAATCATATCCCGGTTTCAACTGCCATCCGAAAAATTTCGGGATCTTCGCCTGCAGCCGCGCCGTCATCGACTTGTCTCTCGGCGGAAAATTCTCATCGGTAAACATAAAATAGTCGTGGGAAAGCGACTGAGGCGCATGCGTCGGTATGCGATTGACTCTCCCCAAAGCTGCTGATATAACGGCGATTTTCATGTTATGTTAAATTTGTTCGTCATTCATGACGTGATCTGGATCCGGAATTCACGGCACTTCGACAGACGTGGATCCCGGGTCCCGGCCCGGGATGACGACGACGGTGCGACCACCCTCCTACCGTCATTCCGGACCGCGATCCGGAATCCACGGTGCGCTACGACGAACGTGTATCTTGGGTCTCAGCCCGGAATGACAACGATAGTGCGACCACCCTCCAACCGTCATTCCGGGCTTGACCCGGAATCCACGTCTGTGATTATTTGCTATGAAACATATGCCGTTCTGCTTTCAGATACGGGCAATTATTAAAAACATCCGGCAAAACTTTTATCTTTACGCCGCTTTTTTTCAGCGCATACGGAAATGATATCTGATCCTGAACAATATACCGCGAAACATTATACCACCATTCCTTGAACATATTTTGGATCTCGGGGGTGTTTCGGAACATGAATATTCCGCCGCAAACCAACAGGTCGTCGACAAAATCTTTATCCGCCAAGATCGCTTCGTACTGTTCTTTCAAGAGCTCATTCGGATACCGGCCCATAAAATAGAGCGACTTCTGCTTTACTCCCTTTCTGGTATATCGTACTTCCTGCCGAATGTCCGGCCTCACCGGATGTTTCAGTACTACGATGTCATATCCCTGGCATTGATCATAAAAATATTTCAGCGAATCCGGATGTGCGAGAGATAAATTTCCGTCGATCCATAAATAATAATCGTATCCGGGTTTCATCTGCCAGCTGAAAAATTTCGGGATCTTCGCTTGAAGCCTCGGAACCATCGCATGAATTCGCGGGGGAAAATTCTCGTCGGTGAACATAAAATAGTCGTGAGAAAGCGACTGCGGTACATGAAAAGACGGATGGTCGAAACCGCCCAAATTTGCGGAAAGTACGGCAATTTTTGCCGGAGCGTTTTCTTTTTCGATAAAGTAGATATGTTCCACTCCATATCCTGTTTTGGTTTTGATATTTTCTTCTCTGCGGAAATTCAAACCCGCAAAACATCCCTCGATGTCTTTTTTGCTGAAAGAAATATCAGGCACATCAACTCCGTATTTTTTATTATGGGCGACCTGTTTCGTTGCGTCGGAAAAAGGAGTAAAAATTATCAAGCATAATTTCTTATTAAAAGAGGCGACCGCATTTTCAAGTACCGGCTTCCAGTCATAATTATGTTCCAGTACGTGGCGCATAACAATGCCATCAACATTCGTGCGATACACGCGAAGATCCGCCACTTTATCGACGAATTTATTGGCGCTTCCGTCGACCCCGACGTATTTCCCTTTATAGAATCGTTTGAAGCCGCCCGTCCCGCATCCCCAGTCCTCCACTTCTTCAATATCCGCCATAAAGTCGGCCGCCATTCCATACGTGACCGTATCCCCATATCGAAAAGCCCCCATGTCACCGACATTCTTATACCACCGATCCCATTTTCCCAGCATGCTGTCATTAGGCATTGTATTATTTTTTATTCAATTCGTTTTATTTCTTCTATTATCATTCGAGACCAAAGTCGAAATAATTTTCAATTCTCTATTCTCTATTCTCAATTTTCTCTATTGTTTCACCCACATCCAGCTCAAGATCTTCGGTTCGGCAGTTGATACCATAATAAACCACGGATGAATTCTTTTTGCTTGCGTCCACGCGCGCACAACCGTTTCTACCGAGACAAATAAGCTTCTTCTGCTGTTTTTAAAATCATGTCCGGAAATAATTCCTCCCTTTCTGATCTTTTTTCCCCACTGCGCGATATCTTCGGTAACATGTTCAAAATCGTGATTGGCATCGATAAAAATGAAGTCTAACGATTCATCAGGGAAGTCTTTTACCGCGTCCATACTCCATTTTTTAACGATCGTATCATTCGGGTATGGTTCCAACCGTTTTATCGCCGATTGATAGATCGCGTCATAATGCCGTTGTCTTCGAAAATTTCGATAAATGGGATATTCTTGCCACATATCCACAGAAAAAAGCTTCAATTCGGGATTGGACCGGCACAGCACTTCTGAATAAAGACCGTCGCACACTCCGAGCTCCACTCCGACGGTAAAACCAAGCTCTTTGCACAAAGCGGGAAAATCGTTCACTCGGCAGCACGGTATGATAAACGGAGACGGTTTACTGAGATCAATATTGTATTTTTTAACGATAAGGTCTAAGGTTTCCATATTTTCTCTTTCCAATCCGCCGGCCAACCTGGCATCGGCATGAATCGTTCCATTAAACCGATAAAAAAATCCCTGTTTTTGCCGAGCCACAAGTCAACGGAATATTCGTAACTTTTTATTTGATCGCCTTTATTCATAAAATACATCCTGCCGTATTTATTGCCCTTATGCAAATGCGCATACCAAGTATTTTTATTGGTTTTCACCGCGCCGCCGTTCTTCCATGTTTCAAAATTTATCTCTTCCGCTTCCTGTCCCCAGCCTTGGTAACGCAGATCCATAAAACCCCTTTTTTGAAACCAATCCTTCGTCATGAACCAGCATGACCCCTGAGAGGTCAGAGTGTCGTCGATCTGTATGTCCCATCTGGCTCGCGTTCTTTTATCCCATTTGAAATCATGGATACCAACGTCTTTTTTCAAAAGATCTTCAAACGGTACATATTCATAATCGATCGGCGGACGATCATCCGCTTGTTCTTGAAGGCACCAGTTCTCCGCATCAAGCCGGTGCCGGCGCGGAATTTGCACCCAGTTCGGCTGATGAGCCTTGGCGAGCTCCACGTCAAATCCTTTCGCCACCATGCAATGTGCATCCAAACTCATCACATATTCCCCTTTGCAAAGGCTCACCATGAGATTTATCCCCTGCCGTTTATGGCATTTTCCGTCCCCCAAAGGTATCCTTAAATAATGAACCCGGGGGTCGACAACGATCTCTTCCGCTGGAGGTTCATACCCGTCGAGTACGGGAAACACCTCGATCTCGCCCGTGGCGTTTTTAAGCACATCAAGTATTGTTTGACGAAGAAATTTTTCATTTCGACTGGGAATGGCGATTGATAACATACAAAAGATGAAAATAGAAAATTGATAATAGAAAATAGAATAAAACGAATAATAAATTATAGGAAAGTTTTTGACTTTTTAATAAAACCGACGAGCAGAGCATGCACGTTGTTTGCTTGTGTCATTATTTTTTCAAAATCAGCATCCTTGAGATACCCAACATCTTTGGCTATAAACAATTGATTTTCAAGTTCTGTTAGAGAACCGTGTGCGATATAATAAAATTGAATTTTTTCTTTAAATCCTTGCCTGCCGAATCCTTCCGCAATATTTGAAGTAACAGACACAGAAGCTCTTCTCATTTGATCTGATAAAGAATACATTTCTTCTCGAGGAAATTTTCGTGTCATTTGATAAATAAGCACAGCAAGCTTGTGTCCTTCTCTCCAAACGATCAAATCCGTAAATAATTTTATTTTTCCCTCATTCATATATTCTATTTTCAATTCTCTATTCTTGTCGTTTCGTATTCTATTCTCTATTATCTATTCTCAATTTTCTTTATTTAAATCTCTCCACCAACCACTCCAAGTCATGCACCCTTTTCTCCCATCGGTTATTCATCCAAAAATCTTTTGAATAGGTGTTGCCTGCGATCACTTCTGCCGGTTTCATTTTGTGCGTCCTGCCGAATTTTCGGTGCTGATGGGCATACCAAGTTTTTTTGTTGACCATGACCTTCCCTCCGCTGAGCCATGTTTTGAGAGCGATCTCGATCGGTTCCTGAGTGAAAGTTCCGTATCCTTCTTCTTGAAGTTCTCCGATATGATCCCAGTGCTTTCGCGACATGATCCAGCAAGAGCCCTGAAAGACCATGGTTTCATCCACGAGAATATCTTTATTTTTCTTTGTGCGCCCGACCCACTCCTGTCCGCAAATTCTATCCGGAAGATCGAGTACCAGCTTCTCATAATCGATCGGCTTCGCATCGTCTTCGCAAATGATCCATTTGTCCGTATCGAGCTTATATCTTCTCGGAATAACCACCCAGTTATCTTCGATATCAGCGAGAAGTTTGACATCGAAACCCTCATCGAACATACAATGAGAATCGCATTTTAAAATATATTCGCCCCGAGAGATGGCCACGCCGGCGTTCACGCTATCGCGAAGCCCCCTTCTGTTTTCATTATGGATGACCGTCGCCCCGGTAATGGTATTGTCCTGGCAGCCGTCAAGAATAGCGATGATCTCGATCTCGCCTCTGGCATTTTTCCGAATATCATCAATGGTCGGTTGAAGATATACGTCGTTGTATGAGGGGATAATAATGGATAACATGATCGCTCGAAGTTAAAAGGAAAAAGTCAAAAGTTAAAAGTACGCCTCCGTCGCCGGTTCGGGGTTGCACCCCGAACCGAAACGTTTGGAATAATCACATTCATTGTTATTTTCAAATATTCCAACGGAATACTCGCTCCGTACGTAGATACTGAATCTCTGTCCGGTATGACGACGAAAAAGTAAATCTAAGAATCGGCGTACTTTTAACTTTTTACTTTCACCTTTTTACTCGTAAAAAAATACCATCTGTATTTGGTATTGAAACACGAACCGATTAAATTTTCAACTTGTGAGAATGGATAAAAAATGTTCTAAAGATACCTATACGTGCGTCAAATACATCATTGAAGGCGTGAAATAAATGCAATCATCCGAAAGAGCCCATCCTATCGGTTGTATCACCTCATCCGTCCCTGAAGGCTGCGCCTGAGTGAGCAATCCGGTGGTCGTCGATACATAGATCAATCCGTTCGTTCCGGGACCCGTCGTCCAATTCCACGCATCCAGTCGAAGTACGCCGTGAAGAAGAACTTTTTTACTGCCGGTCCCCGTTTCCATCGCCAAAGCTACGCACGGGGTCGTTGCGCTTGAGACAGCGCTTGCCGTATTCAAATTTCCGTTCGCCGCCATAAAAAGAGGCGCGCCAATACCCTCTGCGTTCGTGCCCACAGCGGCCGTTATAACCAAACCTGAGGCTGTCGCGTTTACCGACGGTTCGTTCATTAAATTTATGGAGGCAATGCTGTTCATTGGCAGCTCGCCCATGTCCAACCGATACCGTGAAATTTTGATCGTGTGAGTACCCACCTTCAAGTCTCCGCATCGAAGACACGTAAAAAGAGCCGTAGGGACGCTCCGTTCTTTGTCGATACCCAAAAGAGGGATCCACTTATGTCGTTTACAATCAGCTCTTTCTTCAGCCATATGTTAAAGTAAAAAGTCTAAAAGTCTAAAGTCAAAAGAACTGTAAAAACGGTCGTCTTTTTCCTTTTTCCTTTTTGCTTTATTCTTTTTGCTTGTTTTACGCTCCCTTATCTATCTGGAATATTTCCTCCCCGGCGTTGTCGTAAATGGACAACACTTTATCGTTCTCAACTATCTTAAAAGACGAGGAACTTTTAGCGAGTGAATTGATATTATCAGATGGATCGGTTCTTGTGAAGGAACTATCCAGACGCCTCGAAAACAATGGGCCCAAAACTTTCCCCGCAAGGAGGGTCCCGCTACCGATCAATATTATTTTTAGAAAGTTCCTTCTTTCTTTGTCCATTAACTTTTTGTTTTATCGCTCGCACTCCGCCACAGGCGGGATTCGCTTCGGAAAGGTTCGGAGTACCGATCGGCACGCGGAATTCCTTTGCCAACTTGCGACTGGCGAGTAACCGTTGTGTTTGCTTTTGTTTTTTTGCGTGGAACGCTAGGTGAGTTAATGAGGGATCGGCTTGTTTCGATAATCGCACCGATCGTGAGCTACTTCTTAATGTCTTTTATCTCTTTTTCAGCCTTTTTAATTTCAGTTTCCATCTCTTCTTTTCCTTTCTTAAATTCGCCCGTAAATCTTCCCAAACCTCGGGCCATTTCGGATATTTTTTCTCCGCCAAAAAAGAAAATCACCACCACCAACAAGATAATTATGATCTCCGGAAGTCCTAGTCCAAACATATTCATTTTAATTATTTTTGATCTAAATTTACAAACTCGACCTCTCTTAACTTATGCAATTGAATGACGAACAACGACAACCTATCAGCTGACGGACGTTAAAGGAGATCACCAAATGCATAGACACGCTATTTAGCTTTGCGGCTTCTATAAAGGAAAAATAGTACAACGACAGCCACCAAGATCACTATTATCTCCGGAGTTCCCAAACCAAACATAATATTGTTTAATTTACTTTGCTTTTAATTTCGACCCTTACTTTAAGTATACTCTTTAGAAAGTTTCTTTGCAAAATAATATCCGGCGAAATAGAGAATCGCCAAGGGGATGAACAGCATTGCCATGGTAATTCCCGTTCCATCGGGGGTGATGAGGGCGGACAGCAGCAAAAAACCCAAAATTGCGTGCCGCCAGAGTTGAAGCCACTTATCCGCCTTTACTATATGCATAACGCTTAAGGCGATCATATACAACGGAAGTAAAAACATGAGTCCGACATAAAATGTCAAACTAAACACGAAATAGATGAATTCGTCAAGAGCGAAATAGGTTGCCGCGCCGATCATGGTAGCGAATGGATAGAGCACGCTGAACGTCGCCGGGACCAGAAAATAATAGGAGAACGCACAGCCGGAAAAAAAGAGGAAAATAGTCGGCCATAATATCCAGATGAAAACCCTTTTTTCATGAGGATGAAGCGCGGGAAGAAGGTAGGTGGTAAGTTTGTAAACAAAAAGCGGGATGGTAGCCAAAAAAGCGAGAAACATTGCGAGCGACATCTGCGAAAGAAATCCGCTCATGGGATTTGTCACCAAAAGCTGAACATTCTCCGGAAGCACGTCAATGCTTATCTGATTGAAAACCTGAACGGATATAGAATCGCCGGTCGGCAATGGCAGCAAGTAGGTTCGCCCGAACAACACGACCTCATTCAGGCCAAAAACAAAGAAAAAAAACGAAAAACCCACAAAGTAATAGATCCAGTGGATAATGTGTCTCAGGAATATGGCAAGTTCTTGGAGTAAAGTCATAAAAAAATACCAATATACGAATGGGTACCAATATACGAATGGCAACGAATGAAGCGACGCACGCCGGAACCGTCCGTATTCGTATTCATTCGTATATTGGTACCCATTCGTATATTAGTATCTTTATTGTCCTTCGTCGAACTCAAGTATTGGGTTGTCTGAAGAATCATACATTATCGTTGTCGAAGCGTCTACTTGTTTGAGTTTGAATTTATTGTTTAGAATGATCGCCGTTTCCACTACGACATTACCCTGTCCGGCGGGATTGATCGACGGATCGCAGCTTCCTCCGGAACAGACCCAGAGGTTTTCATTTTGCATCCTGATATTTCCCCCGTTGCCGCTATTGGATGAAATTCTCACGTCGCCGGCCGAATCAACATATAATTCTCCGAAAAGCACGCTTGATTGGCTTATCCTCAATTGTGGCACACTGTCAACGCCAAAAACATTGAATTTGCTTCCGGGATCCGCCGTTCCGACACCGACGTTTCCGGAGGAATTGACCATGAGCGAAGTATTTCCTGCGGAAGTACCGATAGCGAGCGTTGAGGAACCAAAGATGCCTCCGAGCGAATTGATCGAAAACAAATGATTCAGATTATAATCCTGCAGACGGAAAAGATCGGCGATCTGCCCTGCGAACGAACGGATCGAGAGAGGAACGGCGGATGTGCTTGTTGATTCAATGCTCACTATCGTATTTGCGATAGGCGTGGTCGTACCGAAAGAAGACTGCCCTAACCCGCTCACGCCTCCCGCCATTTGCGCGAATGGAGCCGAAGATATCCTCTGTCTCGGGCCGATGGTCTCAAAAGTAACATTATCCGAAGAAACCTCAACTTGGAGATAAATATTCTTATTCGTATTGAAATTAAAATCCAAAACATCCGGATAGGAGTTATCGGTGTCTCCGATGTTAACGTTAAAAACCCCCTGACGAACGGAAGTGGCAAATGAAGTGGGCGCGCTCGTCGGCCAAAGCTTGGTCCCGGACAGAACCGTGGCGTTATCCCAGATGGAGAACTTAAAATAATAGTTCGTTCCCGATCCGCCGAGAAGATTTCCGCTCGCGTCGGTGATCCTCCCCTGATAACTGAATATGAGCGGCGTTCCTGCGGCATGCGTCGGAAGATATAACGTCAAAAAAAACAAAAAGACCGCGATCTTAAAAATTAAAAATTTTATTTTTTGTACTGCCATAAATTTTGAATTCTATAAGCATTCTTATTATACTACAAATCCGTTCGTCAAAAAAGGAATATTGGATCAGCCCGCAAAAAAACCGAAGCGTATTGACGCTTCGGTATATATGTTCTACTTTATTTCTTCGTGGGAGCGATGTATTCTTTCGAGCGTTCCCCGCCATTCGAGCGCGCGGTCTGTCATTCCTTGAATATCCTTTGCGAGATCAAAACCAAGTTTCTTAACCAACCGTTTTTTGCCTGAGATAAATTGGATCCGCAAAAAATCCTGATAATTGATCAAACCTTCCGTATCAAGAACAACAGCAAACCCCGGAGTGAGAGAACTTTTCCATTCCTCTTCCGTCGGCGCGATAAAATCGAAATTCACTTCTGTTTCTTCGCACGGAACATGTATCAATCTATACCATTCGTGCTCGATCTTCCCCAGATATCGCAGCCCGTATGGGTGGACGGAAAGTCCGAACGATATTTCATGCGGGGTAACCGCAAGCGCCGGAATACAAAACGTCAGCCGTACGGCTGTCCCGAATTGAACTTCCGGAATATTGGTGGCGGTATTGCCAAAAACGCCGTCGCCTTCCAAAACGCAATAAAAATCATTTTGCGGCACTGCTTCATTCCCATGTGTCATGGTCCTTCTCCTTTCAACAGTGAACTTTTCTGAAAAAAGAATACCATTTCTTTGATAAACATGTCAACACAATACGCGGAGCAACTGCTCACACCCCGTCGCCGGTTCGGTCCGCCAGTTGAAAAAATATGGGAAATTTTAGGCGTGTGAGATACAGATATTTTCAGTATAAAAAAACCGGAGCGCACTGGCGCTCCGGTCATTAGTCAAATTCGCGATCTCACAATATTTCGCCGCGAATCGCGCTTTTAACTATTCCTTTGATATGATTTTCCAGGTCGATTTCAAGTTTTCTTTTATACGGTTTTCTTTCCGACACAAAGCGAACCTTTAAAAAATCTTGGTAATTCACAGAACCATTCATATCCAAAACAAAGACAAATCCGGGTGTTATCGTGTTTTTCCACTCCGCTTCAGTCGGGGCGACAAAAGAAAAACCAACGCTGGTTTCCTTGCATGGAAGATGTATCTCTTTGTAGCTTCGCTTATAGCACTCTGCCGTATCGACGTAATGCAGCCCGTACGGACGAACAGAAAGACCAAACGACCTATCCTGTTCCTTAATATCGAGCGCCGGAATATGGAAAGTCAGCCGCACAGCTGTTCCAAGCAAAATTTCATTTTCACATACCCCATCGCCTTCCAAAACATAGTAAAAATCCTTCGGGGTAAGTATTTCATTTTCGAGCGTCATGTTTCCGTCTCCTTTCAATAAATAAACTTTACTGAAAAAAGAATACCATTTCTTCCTCTGGTGTGTCAATATAAAATACGGATACCAAAAATGGCATTGCGTGAATATTTCTGTTATAATAATACTCACTATGATGCTTTTCAATCCCAAACAAAATATTTTCTTCGAGCTTTTTTTGGGCACAAAAAAAGACATGGAAGATATCTCGGCGCTTTTCTGCAAGTTTGCCGATGAATTCAATAATTTCAAAAAATTCGCGGAAGGTGCGCATGCCATCGAAAGGAATGCTGATGAAAAGACCCATCGAATAATCGAAGAATTGAACACAACCTTCATTACCCCCTTCGATCGCGAAGATGTGTATGAGCTGGCTCATGAGCTGGACGACATTATCGATCTTATCGAAGACGTTATTCGCAACGTCTATCTCTACGGAATGGATAAAAGAATGCCCGCCATGCAGTCGTTTGCCAAGCTGATCGCGGAAGATACCGCGGAACTCGGTACCATGATACAGCTGCTCTCTGAGATGAAGCATACGCCGGAATTGCTCAAAGCAAAGATCAAGATCCACAATCTGGAAGATGATGGAGATATCATTTATGAAGAAGCGATAGCCGCGCTGTTCCGCGAAGAGCGCGATCCCATCACGCTCATCAAAATGAAAGATATACTCGAGCAAATGGAAATGATCGCCGATAAATTCCAATCAGTAAGCGATCTTATTGAAGGCATTGTTATTAAGTCGACATAAATTGTTAAATGGTTAACCGCAAAAAATTTAGCATGTTTCATAACAATTTGACCATTTAACAATTAACATTGTTCCAAATTTCAAAGATACCGTCCAGCTAATTTATTTATGGATCTACACCTTCTCTATATCATCCTGATCATTGTTATCGCCCTGACTTTTGATTTTACGAACGGCGCGCATGACGCTGCGAATTCGATCGCAACGATCGTTTCAACGAAAGTGCTGTCGCTCCGTCAAGCTCTCTTTTTTGCCGCATTTTTTAACTTTATTTCATTCTTGGTTTTTGGAAACGAAGTTGCAAAGACCATCGGTAAAGGACTCGTCAATATCAATATAGTTACGCCGGAGGTCGTTCTCATGGGGCTTATCGCTGCGATCGTCTGGAATCTGATCACGCTGTATCTCGCTTTGCCGACGAGCTCTTCTCATGCCCTTATCGGCGGATATGCGGGGGCCGCCATTGCAGCCGCCGGATGGAGCGCCATCATTGCCAGCGGATGGATCAAGATCTTTTTATTCATCGTTCTGGCTCCCCTTCTCGGATTCGCGCTCGGATACTTGTTTATCATACTTCTTACTTGGGCTATCTACTTGCTTAAAATGACCCCGGGTGCAGTGAATTATTGGTCGCGCCATCTCCAACTCCTCTCTGCCGGTCTTTACAGCCTCGCCCATGGAAGCAACGACGCGCAAAAAACGATCGGTATCATCACCGGACTTTTGGTTTCAGCGGGATATTTGAGCACTTTCGATGTACCGTTATGGGTAGTGCTTTCCGCTCACACCTGCATCGCGCTCGGAACGCTCTATGGCGGCAAACGTATCATCAAAACGATGGGGCATAAAATTTTCAAACTGCGTCCCGTCGATGGCGTTGCCTCCGAATCCGCGAGCGCCACAAGCATATTTCTCGCCACATTCCTCGGAGTTCCCGTTTCCACCACGCACGTCATTACCGGCGCGATCTCCGGCGTCGGCTCCGCACAAAGATTCAAAGCCGTAAAATGGGGCACCACCATCAGGATAGTCTGGGCATGGATCTTCACCATCCCCGGCGCCGGAGGAATGGCTTTCTTATTATATTCGATCGGAGCTTTTTTCCTTACATAAAAACCGCCCGAATGGGCGGCTATTCTGCATTAAAGTATCTCGCGCAGATAATGTATTACTTTTTTGAAAAAACCGATCTCGATTTTTACTTCAACGTCAGTTTCAACTGGGCGTAATTTTTGAACAGTGGCTTCGTTGCGTTTTCCAACGTACTTACATAGCAAATCGCGATAATATTTTGCCATATCTTCGCCGTAATCCTGTATCATTTTTTGCTTATCTTTATGGTTTTCTCTGACCATATATCGCCGGTATTCTTCTTTGGACAAACTTTTCAGATACGACGACCATGACATTCCGCCCGATCTGTTCGGTTTTTCCTCTATCTTAAACACCCACTCGTAAGGATATTGACCGGCAAATGTCCAAGCGCTTCGCAGATGTCCGCTCACTATACGAAGTATGACTTTTTCTCCTTGTCTCCATCCATGATAACGATGATAGCGAAAAATAACTTTATGCTGTTCCCTGCGCGTTTTCCCGCACCCGACGATCACCGTGCCATCGCCGAAATAAACTTCCGGCAGTACTTTTGGCCGTCTCGCCGATACTCTAAATAGTTTGGAAATATTCATTTTTCCCTCCTTCAAAAACGATGTAACGTCAAAAATAATAGCAATAAAACATTTTTTTGTCAAAACACATACAAAATGCCGACTTTCGGGTTATTGTAAGATTATTTTTTCTTTCATCGCCATCTCGCAACTTTAAATCACAATAGATGAGAGGGTTCAGAAATACAAAAATCCGGACGAGGTTTAACCTCGTCCGGCGGTAGATTATTTTTTATAACAACATAAACATAAATATACCGATTACCACAAAAAAAGAGCCAAAACTAATACACCTCAACGCTTTAGGAATTACGCGTAACTCGGCGATAAATAAATTATCCATTTCGGTTAGCATTTTGGTAAGTACCTCTCTTTCTACCTCGTTTCTTTCTTGTATCATTTTTTCGTCAAACGGAAATGGTGGTATTATAACGCTCATTTTTTCCTCCTTCTGTTTCAAACTTTCTAGTGGGAGGATACTCTGTTTTTTATATTTTGTCAACAAAAAACCGCCTTTCGGCGGGTTTTGTTTGACATTTATTTCTTCCTTCGCCACGCCGTAGCTCTGTGAGAGCGGAGGCGGGTTTTGCTAATTATTTCTTCTTCTTTGATTTTCTTCGGGAAACGATAAAGATGTTTGAATATTTTTTCGGCGTCCTGGTCTTCTGTCCTTTTCCTGACGGTTTGCCCCATGCGGTCTTCGCTCTTCGCAAACCTCTTCCTTGTCTTTTCTCTAATATTACCCGGAAATTTTCTTCACTTCATTTTCTAAAAAGGTTTTCACGACCTCAAAAGAAACTTCCTTTCCCTCTTTAAAAAGGATCGGTTCATAATTAACGTCTTCAAAGTAGATAAGACTTTTTAATATCAGGTTGGTGTCAAGCGAATCAAATTTCTGCCCGGCCAAAATGAGCAAATGGGAAAGCGGCAATGTTTGAAGAATATAATAGAGGTCGATGTAATCTTTATTGCTCGCACGTCCGGTAACAGCGGAAAGTTTCATGCATGCAATATCTTTTATATCGGCAAGACGAAAATATTCCTCGTTGATCAAATCGCTCAACATCGGATATGAATAAGAGAAAAAACTTAATTTTATGCGTTCATCAACAACAACCGAAAGAGTATCCATTTCTTCCTGAATTTTTACAAGCTCATGACCGGCAAACATTCCTCGTAATGTTTCAAAAAGTTTTTGCGTATCAAGGGGTTTTTCCGAAAAAAAATCAAAATCAACGCTGTCTCGGTGCCCAAGCTGAAGAGCGAGCGCGGTTCCTCCCGCCAAATAAAAATCGTTTTTGAGCGGAGCCAAAAGAGGTAAGATATTTCTCCTTTGTTCGTCTAAAATTTCGTAGTGCATAGAATTATGAAAAACGCGCGGTTTTAAGCGAGGTGGAAATGCCGAGCACAAACCGCCAATAATGTAATGATTTTTTGCTCCATTCGCCGTAAAGAGATTCGGAAACAATTTTCCGTATTTCTTCTTTTGGATACGCCGCAAAAAGCCAATCGGTCGCTTGTTTCGTGCCCAAATTAAGCACATTGATAATTATTCTTTTTTTGTCGCGCTCAAGATCAAGCGCGGCGATATCATACGACCACAAAAACGGCGCAACAAATTGCGGGATTTTTTCGGCTTGTGTTTGAGCGTCATTCGCTACCATCACCGTTATTATACCATAAAATGCCTAAATTTGCGATGAAAAATCCGTTCAAAAATACAAAACCGGACGGGGTCAGAGACCCGCGTCCGGCGAAAGGCTGGTTTTTTTTATCCCATCACACCTTCCTCATATGTTGCGTACACGATGGGAACGTATCCTTTTCGTTCAACTTCTTTCTTTGAGACAAAAACGGGGAAAAATTTTACGAATACTTTATTTTGTTCGTGTGTCATTCCGTTTCTGCTGTAAGGTATTTGTCCCATTCTTTTTGTTTCCCACCAATCCATTTCTGCAAAAAATCTCTTCGAGGCGTTCATTACGTAAACCTCATCCTCTCGACATTCGGGGTGCGGTCGATGATATGATTTTGATTTTTCTATAATGTTCATGGAATTTACTCCTCTTTTATATGTCAAAATTATATGTCCAACATATCATACTTTACATTTTTTGTCAAACAAAAACCGCCTTTCGGCGGATTTTTGTTGGTTTTTTATTTCTTCCTTCGCCACGCCGTAGCTCTGTGAGAGCGGAGGCGGGTTTTGCTAATTATTTCTTTTTCTTTGATTTTCTTCTGGAGACAATAAAAACATTTGAATATTTCTTCGGCGTTCTCGTCTTCTGTCCTTTTCCTGACGGTTTTCCCCATGCGGTCTTCGCTCTTCGCAAGCCTCTTCCTTGTCTTCCTTCACCGCCTCCGTGCGGGTGGTCGACCGGATTCATAACGGATCCGCGAACGGTCGGACGAACACCGAGCCATCTTGAGCGTCCGGCTTTTCCGATATTTCTCAATTTGAATTCTTCGTTAGAAACAACGCCTACGCTCGCCCATGCGTCTTCGTGCACCTTTCGGATCTCGCTCGACGGCATTTTGAGATGTACGTACGGCGCGTCTTTCGCGACGATCTCAGCATAGCTTCCGGCGGAGCGAACGAGTTTCGCGCCTCCGTCTCTCTTGAGCTCGATATTGTAAATGAATGTTCCCTGAGGAATATTTTTCATCGGCAGGCGGTTCCCCGGTTTTGATTCCACGTTCTCACCGGTGATCATCGTATCTCCGACTTTCATGGTTTTCGGAGTAATGACATAGCGCCGCTCTCCGTCCTTGTAGCAGATGAGAGAAATGAACGATGATCGGTTCGGATCGTATTCGATCGTCTCGATCTTTGCCGGGATATCTCTTTTATCAAATTTAAAATCAATATCGCGATACGATCGCTTGTGTCCGCCGCCCTGATGGCGAACGGTGATGCGTCCGTCGGAATTTCTTCCGACATCGCGCTTGCGTCCCTTCGTGAGCGCCTTGTGAGGTTTCTTCGCCGTCAAAACATTGCGGTAAGAAACAACCGTAGTATGGCGCATCGTAGGGGTTGTTGGTTTATGTGATTTCATATAAGGTTTTAGGTTTTAGGTGTTAGGTGTTAGCTTCATTGTCGCCGTCACCTTGCCGTTACGTTTTAAGCTAAAACCTAAAACCTAACAGCTAACAGCTCGTTAAATGAATTCTATTTTATCGCCTTTTTTCAAGTGAACGACCGCTTTCTTGCTGGTAGTCTTTACTCCGGCCTTTCCTCGTCTCACGATATTTTTTCGCGTACCGGCTGTCATGTTGATCTGAACCGGGGTTACTTTGTACATCGCGATGATCGCGGCCTTCACTTCCGGTTTCGTCGCGGTAGGCGCCACCTCGAAGGTATACGCGTTCTTTTCGACGAGGATCGCCGCTTTTTCGGTAACGCGCGGGCGTTTCAGAATGACGGTAAGGCTTTTATTGTTGTAAATTTTTGTTGTCATATTTTTATTAGGTGTTAGGTTTTAGGTGTTAGGTGTTAGCTTTTTAACGACGGCGTCGTGAAGCTAAAACCTATAACCTATAACCTAAAACCTCGCTTATTTCATTTTTGATACGACAAACGCCACGCTCTCTTCCGGATGAGATACAACGATATATTTGTATTTCAACAGATCGGAAGGCGTAATGTTTCGCCATTCGCCGGTAAAAACGCTTTTGATGTTGCTGAAAATGCGTTCCGTTTCTTTGCTTTTCTTTCCGAGTGCGATAAAAGCGGCATTCTTCCGTTTGGTCGCAAGGTCGGCGCATCCTTCGATGGTCGCGAGCGATTTCAAAATTTCTTTCGCTTCTTTGGTTTTGAGATCTTTCGCTTTTACTTCGTCTACAAAAATGATCTCGCCGTTCTTCAATTTTTCGGAAAGGATAGAGTACATCGCGGCCGCTTTCATTTTTCGGTTTATTTTTCGGGTGTAATCTTTCTCGGTGAGCGGTCCGTGAGTAACACCTCCTCCGACCCAGATCGGCGAGCGAGTGGAACCGTGGCGAGCGCGTCCGCCTCCTTTCTGATTCCAAGGCTTTCTTCCTCCGCCGCGTACTTCGCTGCGATCCTTCGCATGAGCGATATTGTTTCTTGCATTTCCCGATTCGGAAACGACCACCTGATGGATGAGATCGCGGTTCAATTTCGCGCCGAAAACTTCCGTCGGCAATGCGATCGTCCCTACGCTCTTTCCTGTTTGATTGTATATTTTTGCTTCCATGGAATTATCGGGCTTTAATTTCAATAAGTGTCCCTCTTCGACCGGGTATCGCGCCGGAAACAAAGATCTGCTTTGTCTCGGGATCAACCGCAACGATTTTTAAATTTTTCACGGTGACTCTGTCAGAGCCCATTCTTCCAGGCATTCTCATTCCTTTAGCAACGCGTCCTCCTTTTCGTCCGCCTCCTCCGATGGAACCGGCTTCGCGCTCCGAGTGTTTCTGTCCATGCGATCGGCGTCCTCCTTCGAACATGTGGCGTTTTACCACACCCTGAAATCCTTTTCCTTTGGAGATCGCGGAAACTTCCACGACATCGCCTTCTTTGAGCACTTCCACACCGAACGTATCTCCCGCATTCACGCTCGCCTCGTTCGGCAATCGTTCTTCGCGGTAATATCGAAAATTGCCAAGCGTTTTTGCGTGGCCGATCTGCGCTTTATTGATATTCTTTTCGTTACGTACGCCGTATCCGTACTGGACTGCGTCATAACCATCCTTCTTTTTGTTCTTTATTTGAACAACGGTCATCTGTCCCGACTGGACAGCGGTAACCGGGTGCACAACGCCGTCTTCCGTGAAGATCTGCGTCATCGCAAGCTTCTCTCCCAGTATATATTTCATAATGTTCGGGGACATTCACGCCGTGCCGTTTAATGCGCGGAATCGTCATTGGTCCCATTATCTAGCTCTGAAAAAACAACCCGAGGCAATAAAAAAGCCCTACGTAGGTTTGGCTTTAATCCTAGCAGAAATTCGGAAAAGCGTCAACTTTTCCAAGGATTTAAGATTTAAGAATACGGACGAAAAACGAGCGAAAACAAGGGCAGTTCTTAAGGAGGAGCGGTTTCGCAAACCGCGACGGGGAAAGGACTGCCCTTGGTGTAGCGGTCGAATAGCCAATCGTGTCAAAAGGAGTAACTGACCCGAATATTACAAAGACCCGCTCCGTCCGAAACCGAAGCGAGTAAAATTTACCATCTCACTTTATTCTCATCCCTCAATAGAAAAAAGGTATATATTGTCAAAATTTTAAAAGAAAAGAGGATCGTTTATAATATATTTTTTTGTTATAATAAATCCATGCTTGAAAAGATCCTACTTGAATGGAATCAAATAAACTTCGCCCTCGCGGCACTTATCTTTTTTGCGTATGTCTTTGTTGATGGCCTTTACGCCTATTACACCCTTAAAGTCGTGGATCTCAATGAGTACCGTTCCGCCACCTCAGGTGCAGTCATTCATCTGGTCCTTGCTTTCGGCGTGTTGAACTACATTAATAATTTTTTGTATATCGTTCCCCTTGTTCTCGGTTCATGGGTAGGGACATTTTTCCTCGTCCGTTCAGAGAGGATAAAAAGCGAGCAAAAAAACAAAGCGGTATAATATAAAAAGTCTCGACGGTTGCCGAGACTTTTTTTTACTCTGTTTTTCTTTTGTTGTGAGGGCAATGACGCTCGCAATGATGTCGATGAAACCGGCAACATTCCGGCAACTGATCACGAACAAATATTTTCGCTTTTTCCGATGTTCCCCGTCCTATCCAAATTAAAAATCGAAAAAAATTTTTCAGCAGCAAAGCACCGGCCCCGATCGCAAGGACTATCAAGAGTGAAACCACGCAAAGAATAAGAACAAAACCGCAGAATTGACTCAAACCCATTTTAACCTCCGCAAATAATTATATCTCTTTAGAGTAAAACATATTAAAAAAATATCGTCAATTTTTTAAAAACCCGCCTCGGTTGAAGCCAAAGCGGGAGTAAATATTTTCTATTTTATATTAACCGATGAAGTTTGGGATTTGAAACACAAATCCGTACCGATCCTCGCTGAAATAATTCCAGCTCATGCATCGTATTCCGTGGAGCGCGCCGATAGGAGTATCATGTCCGCAAAGCGTCCAAACCCATGACTTCCTATCCGTAGGATCAAGATATGGTGTTTTGTCAGGATATGGCTCATGCATTATAGCAAGCCGCGTAAGACCAAATGAATTAATATCCTCTGTAGAAAATTTTTCGCGCAGGAGACAAGCGACTTCTGCCGGTGGAGAGATCCATCCTCTTCGATGAGCTTCTTTCCTGATAATAGATGTTTCGAGCTCATCGGGATGAAATTCATCACAATGAATAATTCCAAGAAGAAGTATTTTTCCTTTTTGAAGCGGAGGATCCAGCGAATCGTATCGTTCCGTTCCGGCACTAACCACACACCATTTTTTTCGAAGTTGACCAAGGGAATATTTCAGTGCTTTTCCAGTTGCGGTAACGGTAAACATCGGCATCACGATCGGCTGAATAATTCTTCCTCCTTCGGTGATGGCCTGGTATCCTTTTGCAACTTCATCAAAATGAATTGCCCCTTCATTGATCCTTCGTTTAATTTCATCATGGCGGCGAGTCAGCAAGCCAAGCTGCTCATTGCTCATTTTTGTACCGTCTGTGACAACTTTAGTCGTCTTATTCATGACAGTTTCTCCTTTGCCTCGCCATAGCTCGTCGAGAGCGACGGCGGGTTTTACAAGGTTCCCGTTGCTGTTCAAACGGTTGCGAACTATCCGCAACCATCACAGCAATCTGGTTTTGATACTAACAAACAAATAGGTATTGTCAAACTTTTACAGGAAGGACGGTCCTTCCTTGTCATTTTACAGTCTTTTTCTCTTTCCTGACGGTCTACGGACATCAAACTCATCGTCAAACGTCAGCCAATCATTTATAAACTCTTCAAAGTCATGCGTTGTTTTAAAGTATTCAGGAAAGCGGTTTCTGGTTAGTATCACCTTTTCAATTTGTTTCCTCCCGAGAAAGTTCTGATAACTTGAGTATGGGTATTCGTTCAAATATTCTTTAGTCTTTTTCATGTCAAAAATCCCCTTCTCCTTCCATTTTGGATCAATGAGTTTTACAGGGTTCAAATGAATATATGAAAACAGATATTTTAAATAATTGTCAATATCAACATGCTGCGCTTTAAAGCGACCTTGGAACAACGGTCCGACCCGCGTATTTTTTTTATTAAAATATGTGGAATAAGCTGTCCCAAGTTTTTTCATAAAAGTACTGACGCCTCCGTCTACTTTTTCTCGAAGCAGTAAATGAAAATGATTAGGCATAAGGCAATACGATCCCACATCCACAATTTGCGACCCGCGGTTAGCCCTAAAGAGTTCAAGGAAGGACCGTCCTTCCTGAGAAAAATATTCGTTTAGGTCAATCGCAGCGGTGCCGTTGCTTAGGTATAAAAGTACGAGAAATCTTTTATAATCATGATCATCTTCAAAAATAACACGTCTTTCCGTCCCTCTGTTGTAAACGTGATAATATTCATCGGGAGCAAAGGCAAAATGGCGTTTCATAAATATGAGTATACCATGCCTAAAATATAAACCAAGGACCGTCCTTCATGGAATGAACCGACAAAAACACACGTCTTTTGCCGTGTGTTTTTGTAACCTTTGATATTATAATTAGATCATTTTAACATCGATATTCACTCCGGACGGAAGCGAGAGGTTCGTGAGAGCCTCGATCACTTTCGGGCTGGGGTTCAGAATGTCGATCAGGCGCTTGTGCGTGCGGATCTCAAACTGTTCCCTTGCATCTTTGTGAACGAATGTTGATCGGTTGACCGTGTATTTCTTGATCTCAGCAGGTAGAGGTATCGGGCCAAGCACTTTCGCATCATAGCGAACTGCCGTGTCGATGATCTGCTTTACCGAAGCATCGAGGATCTTGTGCTCGTACGCGCGAACGCGAATACGAAGCTTCTGAAACTCGTCGCCTTTCGGTTTCGCGACCGCCGCTTTTACCGCTTTCACGGGAGCCTTAGGTGCTGCCGCTTTCGGTTTTACCGCTTTGGCCGCCGGTTTAGTTGTCGTGGTTTTTGTAGGCATCTTTTTAGGTTTTAGGTTTTAGGTTTTAGGTTTTAGGGTACGGACGACGATACGTCTATAAGCTAACAGCTAAAAGCTAAAAGCTTTTTACGCAATGATCGAGGTTACAACCCCTGATCCTACGGTTCGTCCTCCTTCGCGGACCGCGAAACGCATCTTCTCTTCGAGCGCGACCGGCATGATAAGCTTAACTTTGAAAGTGACAGTATCTCCCGGCATAACCATTTCCACTCCTTCGTTCAAGGTAACTTCTCCGGTAACGTCAGTGGTGCGAATATAGAATTGCGGTTTGTATCCGGTGAAGAACGGTGTGTGGCGTCCTCCTTCTTCTTTCGAGAGAATGTAAACCTCTCCGGTGAATTCGGTGTGAGGAGTAACGGAACCCGGTTTCGCGAGTACTTGTCCGCGAGTAACGTCTTCCTTCTTGACTCCGCGGAGCAGAACTCCGGCATTGTCTCCGGCAAATCCTTCCTTGAGAGATTTGTTGAACATTTCGATACCGGTGATGGTCGTCTTAACGGTCGGTTTGAGTCCGACGATCTCGATTTCTTCTCCGACTTTGACCGTACCGCGTTCGATACGTCCTGTGGCGACAGTTCCGCGTCCTTCAATGGTGAAGATGTCTTCAACCGGCATAAGGAACGGAAGATCGGTCTTTCTCTCAGGGACCGGGATATAGGTGTCCATCGCATCGCAGAGCGCCAAGATCGCTTTCGCGTCAGGATCGTTGAGATCTTTCGAAGCGAGAGCTTTGGTCGCAGAACCGCGGATAATAGGAGCGTTCGCGCCGTCAAATCCTTGTTTGGTCAAAAGTTCGCGAATTTCTTCTTCGACGAGCTCGATCAGATCCGGATCATCAACGAGATCGCATTTGTTCAAGAATACCATCATTTTCGGTACTCCAACCTGTCGCGCGAGCAAGATGTGTTCGCGAGTCTGAGGCATAGCTCCGTCCGGGGCGGCAACCACGAGGATCGCACCGTCCATCTGAGCGGCTCCGGTGATCATGTTCTTAATATAGTCAGCATGTCCGGGAGCGTCGATGTGCGCATAATGGCGAGCATCGGTCGAATATTCATTGTGAGAAAGCGCGATCGTAATTCCGCGAGCTTTTTCCTCCGGCGCTGAGTCGATCTGGTCAACGCTTTTCAATTTAACCGTCTTTCCCGCCATGTCGAGAACATGGAGAATAGCCGCGGTAAGAGTGGTCTTGCCGTGGTCGACGTGTCCGATAGTACCTACATTTACGTGCGGTTTATCCCGCTTGAATTCTTCTGCTGCCATATTATTTTTTTTATTTACCGGCCAAAGCTCAGCTCTTAAGAGTGATCAACTGAGCCACGGCCGTTAATAATAAACGTTATTTTTCTAATAAATGGTTTCGATAATAAAGATGCCGTCGCAATTCCGCATACAAAAAATATGCATAAGTGCGGTATCGACAAGTGATAAACATCATAGCAAACCGGCGGAAATAGTCAAGGGACATTGGCAATGTATCAGGGAGAAGTATCAGTATCGGGGGACGACGAACGAAGATTTAGGATTTACGGATTAACGGATTTAAGGAATACGAACGCCAGACAAATTATACCATCGTCGTGCCCCCTCCCTCTCTTCAGAGGGGAGGGTTGGGGTGGGGTGGGTTTTACCACCTACTCTTTTCGTCTCACAATCCCAATAAAAAAGGGGCCGGAAGCTCCGACCCTTTCGACTTGTCGCTTACTTATCGCCAAAGTAATATTTGAGATTTTCACAAGGTACAAGCGTCATTTCGCCACCGCCACTACCTTGAAAATAACACAATGGAGGAACGGCGTTCGTGTCTTTAACATAATAGCCATCAAGGCCAAGACCATTAATATGAATTTTCACCGTGGAGATGATTCCATTATGAGTCTCCGGTTTTAATTGCGCCGCCCGTATTCCTTCAGAATGAGCATACTCGACAAATCCGAGCCAAACCACGACCAGTACCAATACCACTAAGATTTTTCTCATCACACTCTCCTAAATTTCGTAATGATTGCCAAAAATCACAATCTGGCACCAACTTACCAATTTGTTGACAATGTGTCAATAGTCTGTGTTTGAAACCGCCCTCGTCCGCCGGACGAAGGTTGTACCTTCGTTCGAAACGTTTGAAATTACTGCGTTCAGCGTTTTCTTCAAGCGTTTCGAACGGGATACAAATCCCGTCCGACGACGACAAAAAAAACAAGCTCCGCATTGTGTGCGGAGCTTGGTACTTTCATCTATTTTCGGTCCTGAGAAAATCTTTTATCTTTTTTATCAATTCTGGAGTAAATCCATGATGCTCCATCCGATCTTCCCATTGGTACGCTTCGGAAATTTTTCCTGTCGCGGTTTTTTGTCCGACGCAATAGGCATCGGTATAAACGCAGGCGCGACCGCCGCAGAATACGCCGTAAGGAATGACAAATACGAGCCCGTCTTTCACATACGTGACAAAAAACGGAGCCATGGGAATACATTCCCGAGTAAACCAACCCCAAACGCAGCCTATCTCTCGGTATTCCAGAGAAAAACCGGCGTGAGAATAGCGAGGATGAAGATCGCTCATAAAAACCTCCTTTCTTTCGGCGTGCGCTGCTTCAAAAATTCCAAGACTTCCTTTATGACAGAGACCGGTATTGGAAAAACGGCGGAGTGACGCAAGTATCCTTCCGTACTCACTTCAGGATCATAAGGAAAATGGCTTGTGCCCAGTTCGGAAAAATTCGGGTGATTGAGCGGATATACTTTATCTGTCTCAATGCTGTCGGTTACTCCGATGAGAACCGGAAAAGACTCGCCTCGTTCCAATATGGGATCAAGGGCATGTCGTACGTATACGTTGTAATATAACTTCTGATCAACATTCAGGGCCAATTCCCATATATAAACAATATGCGGTTTGGATGTTTTTACTTCCACTGCTTTCTCCTTACAAACAACAAAACCGTTTCAAGAATACAGGTTTTTATTTATCCTGTCAAAAATGATCCGCCGCGATAAAAAACATCCCGAACTTTTATCGGGATGTTTTTGTTTTTGTTATTTAACCTCCTCTTCTATTTTTTTCTTCGGTACGATGCCATTCGCGATCAAGAGATTTTCAAATTCTTTGTGTTCTATCGTTTCCACGCGGATAAGTTCCGCCGAGATCATATCGAGGGCTTTTCGATGCGTTTCCAGCACTTCGTTCGCTCTTTTCAAACCTTCGTTCATGATCGCTGACACTTCCTCATCAACCAGCGCGGATACCTGTTCGGAATATTCTTTCTCGCCGATCCCG
This sequence comes from Minisyncoccota bacterium, assembly GCA_023229825.1. Taxonomy (GTDB): domain Bacteria; phylum Patescibacteriota; class Minisyncoccia; order Phycocordibacterales; family CAIJYI01; genus CAIJYI01. Next base: position 72,530 of record JALNYN010000001.1, on the reverse strand, counting down.
CGTCCGTAAATAACTTTCCCTGACGGATCTTCGAGCGCAACCGGTCCTATCTTGTCGGACATTCCCCAGCGCGTGACCATATTCCTCGCGAGCGCAGTCGCAACCTGCAAGTCATTCGACGGTCCCGTCGTGATATCTCCGAATATTAATTTTTCTGCGGAATATCCTCCGAGCGCTTTCGCAATATCATCGAGAAATTCTTTTTTGGTCTGCAATTTTCTTTCTTCGAGCGGGAGCGTAAGCGTATAGCCGGCGGCGTGTCCTCGGGAAATGATCGAAACTTTTTGAACCGGATCAGCGAGAGGAAGCACGGAAGCGACGAGCGCGTGTCCGACTTCGTGATAGGCGGTGATCTTCTTTTCGTCTTTGGAAAGCAGATGGCTTTTGCGTTCAGGTCCGAGCATGACCTTTTCAATGGAACGGATAAGATCGAACTGCGCGACTTTTTTGCGCGCTTCGCGGGCGGCAAGGATCGCGCCTTCATTCATAAGCGAATACAGATCGGCACCGGAGAATCCGGGAGTTCGTTCGGCGAGGGTCCGCAAGTTCACATCTTCCGCAAACGGTTTTTTGCGCGCGTAAATTTTCAAGATCTCTTCGCGATCTTCGAGATCAGGCAGGTCGAGGGTAACGCGCCGATCAAAACGTCCGGGACGAAGGAGTGCGGGATCGAGCACATCGGGACGATTCGTCGCGGCGATGACAATAACTTTTTCATTCGGTTCGAACCCGTCCATCTCCACCAATATCTGGTTGAGTGTCTGTTCGCGTTCGTCATTCCCTCCTCCAACACCGGTACCGCGCACGCGTCCGACCGCGTCGATCTCGTCGATAAATATGATAGCGGGCGCCATTTTTTTCGCCATCTTGAAAAGATCGCGCACGCGGGAAGCTCCCACACCGACGAACATCTCGACGAATTCCGAACCCGACAGATGGAAGAATGGTACGTGCGCTTCGCCCGCAACCGCGCGAGCAAGCAGCGTCTTCCCCGTTCCCGGCGCACCCATCAGTATCACGCCTTTCGGGATCCTCGCACCGATGTCCAAGAATTTTTTCGGATTTTTCAGGAAGTCGACGATCTCCAGCAGTTCTTCTTTCGCTTCTTTCACTCCCGCAACATCTTTAAATGTCACGAGCTGATTTTGATCATCAGGATCGATGATGCGCGCTTTCGATTGCCCAAAAGTAAATGCCTGCACGCCCGCGCCTTTCACTTGCCGCGTGATGATCCAGAAAAAAAGCAGGATGAAAATGACGGGGATCAAGATCGGTGCCAAATTCATAAACCAATACCAAAATCCCGTGCCATCGACGATTTTGAGCTGAACGCCAGAGATCTGTTCCGGACTGACGCCGTAATTGACGAGCGACTGAGAAAGCGAATTTTCCAATTCTTTTTTCGCCTCTTTTTGCTGTTTATTCTTCAGGTCAACGGTAAGTTTTTCACCGTCGATCGTCACCGCTTTCACTTCCCCTTTTTTCACATAGGAAGCCAGCTGCGTCAGAGTGATCTCGTCCGGTTTCTTTGCTTGTTCGCCCGAAACGAATGAATAGAGAGTGATCAGCACGAAAAAAATAAGCAGAGATCCGCCGATGTTGGTAAAAAACCGTTTTGAAGGACTGATATCGGGAAGTTTCGGCTTATTATTTTTCTGAGGCTTCATTTCCTCCTCATTATTATTTAAATTTTTGTCTTTTTTTGTTTCTTTCATCGTGATATGATAACACGACGAGGAATAAGAGGCAAGTCTGTCAGTACATTCCCTTCACGCTAACAACATAAATAGATACAAAAAAGCTCCGCCAAATAGCGGAGCCTTGATCTCATTTATCCATTTCACGACCCGAACCGAGTTCGGAATCGGTCACAACATGAACATCGCACAAGATCTCGAGCGCTTCAGCATACTTCGCGTCAACCATCCGCCCAGAGAGGTAATCCTTTTCCGTGACGCTCACCCCTGCTCGGGTCAACTCTAAAACTTTTTCAACGAAATCGAGACCGCCCATGTCGCCTCCATTTAAACCATAATTTGACTGACCTCATTTCAAAATTTCAATATGAATGAAATATGAATGATCAACAAACTCCACGAAGACTATCGAGGTAACATTGATTCGGTACGACGAAGTAATGAACGCGGAAAACATCTTTGGTCTCAACACGGGTCTTAACAAGTCTTGCACTCACACAAAACTTCTGCAGCACCATAGTGAGGTACGGGGAATTTTTATCCGCTTCATGCGGTGACATGTGAACCAATTCGAATTTCTCCCCAAAAGCCAATTCCATAAAATTCGGCACATCGTCATGAGTGTGGCCATAATGCGCCGTGAACGGCATCGCCTCCATCACCAAACGAACAAATTCTCTGCGCTGTTCAATTTCTCTCTCGGTTTGCCGTTGTTTATAAGCCGGGTCTTGACCATGCATAACTTTCATAGCTTCTCTGCCTCCTTTTCAAACATCCAGATCATCCGTTTCAAAAACACGGAATCTCTCTCGAATTTAGCTCATCTCATGGTCTTTTGTCAAGCACCGAAACCCGTTATCGTCGTCATTCCGGACCGCGATCCTGAATCCATATGGCGAGCGTCCGACATTATGGACCTTTGCCCCTCCACAAAAAAACTCCGCACTTCAGTACGGAGCTTCACTAGTCAAACGATCGCCGTTATTCTTCTTCGACAATACTCCTTTTCATCAACACCATCTCGCGGCGCAAACGAAGATTGATCTCCTCATATAAAGAAAGGATCTTTTCCATATTGGCACCGGTAAAACCCGGCACTCCCGCTTTCCTAATGGTAGACAATGCTTCTTTCGTATAATAAGCCTCGTCGCTCGCACCCTCTAAAAAATTGAGCGCTTGGATTTTCTTTGTTCTATAACGTCCATGTACAAATGTTTCATTTTTGTCGTCCTTGGCAGATTTCTTTCCATCAAATCCAAAAATATCGCCCTCCGGTCCCATATATATAGTCATGACGTTCCTCCTGTGAAAAAAATTGTGAAAAAACAAAATTTCATCCGCCGCCAAAACACGACGAAATTCCGTTTGAGTTTAGCTTGCAATTTGCCGTTTGTCAAGACCGCTCGCTTTTGCTATACTGTACCCATGCCGACGTTTGTCCATAACAAAAAAGCGCATTTCGATTACGAAATGATCGAGAAATTCGATGCAGGCATTGAACTGCTCGGGCACGAAGTAAAATCCGTAAAATCTTCTCACGGTTCTCTTGAAGGCGCCCGCGTGCTCGTTCGAGGCGGCGAAGCGTTCTTGGTCGGCGCATCGATTCCGCTCTACCAGCCCAACAACGCCGTGTCGGCTTACCAGACCGATCGCACCAGAAAACTCCTTCTGACAAAAAAAGAGATCGCCCAAATAGCCCGCGCCGAAGGGCAAAAAGGATTGACGATCATCCCTATTTCGATGTTCGGCAAAGGAAAGAAGATAAAAGTAGGGATCGCCATAGTGCGCGGAAAGAAAAAATACGACAAACGAGAAACCATCAAAAAACGCGATACCGAGCGCGACATAGCCAGAGAATGGAAAGCAAGATGAGCGCCAAATTCAGGCTGTAAATAACATTATTTATAGCTATTGTCAATATGTGAGTTTTGCGGTATACTATATAAGCACCTTGATAACCCATGGGGATGATCGGCCTAGACAATAAGCCGCTCTCTTGAATGCTCAAACCGGATATTCTCGCTCACCCGTTAAAATGCGCGAGAAACTGCATAAGTGCAAACTTATCTAAAAAAGCAGGTGCGGTCTTATCTCCGTACTTCGCTCCGAGCTACGCTTTAGCGTAAACGGCATCTTTTCTTTTTGAGTCCTGATAAGAAAGAAAAGGTGTAATATCATCAGGATAGAAAATGTGAGCGCTTCGGCACATTTTCAAAACAAAGGAAGCTCGACGCTTATAAGATTTTGTTTATTTCAAACTTATAAGGTTTAAACCAAAAAAAATAAACTATGTTTGTACCGGCACCAAGAGTTCCTTTTTGCACGGGGGTTCAATTCCCCCCATCTCCACAAATCTAAAAAACAGTCCGCCAACAAGCGGACTGTTTTTTAGATTTGTGGAGATGAGCGAGACAACTGCTTGTCTCGCGCGGGGGAATCGAAGAGTTTGAACATACCGCAACGAGCCCACAGGCGAAGTGAGGTGTGAAAACTGTACCGTTCATGTAATGAAAGATATCCCCCATCCGTGATAGCGTGCGAAGCACACGATTAAACCGTCCGGCGTCGTTTAAAATTCGTTACAACACTACTTTAAAAAAGAATTGTACCTCATTAAGTTATAATCAAGGAAGAAATTAAACAAAAAAACAAATAAGCGCCGAACTTTATAAGTGCTTCGCAATTTCCTCAATATTTTGGAAATGGCTCAATATAGCTTTCCTTATTTTTATACACTTAGTATCGTCAAAATGTTGTTTTTTTCCGCTAATTATGCTCGTTAAAACTGGTCGTCCTGTCGTAGGATGTCTTTCAGCCTTCGCATGTGCCATATCATTTCTAAGATGAATTACGTCTGATTTCATTTTTTGTAATTCATCCCGTAAAAATGCTAATTTTTTTAATTTAATTAACTTTGGATCTGTTGACTTAGCCTTTCTTGGATCACAAAGTACCCGTTTCGTTTCAGAAATAGCTTCCCCTATCATTCCCATTAATTCGTCGTGGAGCTCAGAAAAAGTAAACAATCCTTCAACCAGCTGAGACACACTTTTCGCAACACTTTTTTTTAACTTATCAACATTATTTTTTTTATGTTTAATTTTTTTTTGTCTGAGTTTTTCAAGTTCATCCGCGTCTAATTCTTCAAATTTCTCAACTAATAAATCTCGAATCCTCGTTTCAATATCAATCGCCTCAGTAATAACCATTCCCCTTAAATTATTAACATCCTGAACTTTTCTAACAGTCAAAAAAATGATTTCGCATAGTTTATCATATATCGCCGCACGACCAGAGGCAAAAGAAATTCTTTCTATCCCTGGATTTTTTTCTTTTATTTCTTTTATAGCACGTGGTGAACTCGAATAAAGAAGCACATCGGTTAAAATTTTCTGAAGCCGAACTTTCTCAATAATTTTTTGACCGATTTCGTCTTTCCCTTGCGTAAGATTTAAATCGGTAACAATAAGATCGTATTCTTCACGAGAAACAAGAGCATCAACATTTGTACCGCTTGTTTTATGAACAATTTCGGAATCAAATCCTAATCCTTCACTTAAATATTTCTCTATTCGTGGAACGAGTCTTTTTTCAAGAAATTCTGAGTCATCCTCAAACCATAAAATTTTGTATTTTAATCTCATTTTTTTATTCGAATTATAATCTCAGCTCCTTTTTCAGTCCGACCAACTTCAACTTTTCCGTGCATTTTTTCAATAATTTGCTTTACGTGATAAAGTCCGATTCCAGATCCATCTGTCGTTGTAAAACCAAGATTAAAAACTTTAGAGAAAATTCGCTCTTCTATCCCCGTTCCGTCGTCTTTCACTTTTATTTCTAACACATCATTATGATTAGTACACGAAATAGTAATATTTCGAGCGTTGTGTTTCATCGAATTACTAAAAAGGTTGTCTATCACCATTATCACTTCGAGCGGTCTAAACTTGCACGAAAATTTGGCTCCATTTGTTATTACCTTAAAAATAACATAGGGTCGATTGGTTTTTATGGCTTCATCTTCCCTGTAAACATTTTCAATATATTCCTTAACAAAAGAAACGAGGTCTGCTGTTATCTCGGGAACCTGAAGACTAAAATTGGCTTTAGTTGAAAATTTTACAATTGAAGATATTTTTTCTGCTTCAAATCGTATTCTTTCTATCGGTTCCAGCATTTTTTCTTTTGGAACCTTGTGGTTGACCATATAAAGCAAATCACCAACACCATCCTTGATTGCTTCTGTTGATATATCAATCTGATGTTGCAACACGATAACCTCTTCTGTATCTGTCGATAGAACAGACTTAAGAAAAAGTTTTTCACTGATTTCTTCTTCCAACTTTTGCTCTGTCGATTTAATTAACTCCTGAGCATTTTTTTCACCTTTTTCCGCCTCGACTTTTGCAGCAAGCAACTCTTTAACTTGGAGCACTGCACGCGCCGCTTCTTTCTGTAACTCCTTATTGCCACTTTCTTCAGCAATACGTGCAAAGTTTTTCGCAATTTTTGGCAGACTTTTCTCTTGACTCTCAGAAATAATATCTAAGAAATTTTTATCGTACTCAAGATTTATTATACCTTTCGGACTTGTTATACCAGCAACAATGTCGGAAATTTGTGTTTTTACATCCTCGGGCTCAAGAGCCAATTGACCGGATTTTGTATCATCTCCCCACTTGATGACGTCCACGACATATTTCTCAAGTCTTCTAAGCGCATACTCATTAAAAAATTTTAAGAGAGCCTCATAGTTTTTATTTTTCATGAGACCGCCATCTCGGCTGGTAGTTTCTTTTAACTCCTCATTCTTCCCGTCAATTTCAATTCTTCCCATAAGATCCCGAGTTCCGAGAAACCGATTATACCCTTGCTGTTTCCTTCTTTCTATTCCTAACAAATCCTCACCATCCTCACCAAAAGGGTATATTCGAAAACCATTTTTATAGAGAAAAATCGAACCATATTTTACTGGTTCCATGCCCATCGTTTTGGTAAAATTTGCTTTTGATTTTCTGTTTAAATGAAAAAGGTGAATTTTTATATCAGTCAAAAGCCCCTGAAAGGGGTTATTTTCTGTTAATTTATATATTAAACGACCGCGGTCTTTTAGTGTAGTGATGATGATATTCCCATCCGGAGATATCTCCGCCATAATTTGAGTTGTTTTTAACCCAAGAGTTTCAAAGAGAAAATTAGTAACATATCCGTTTACACAATCCCTTTCTTTTTTTTGCTTCCTGTCTTCGTTTTTCTCCTCGGAAGCCAATATTTCAATAGAAAATTTCGAATTATCATTTCCCTGATTAGGGTTGATCAATTTAGCGAGTGACCTTTTTAAACTCAATATTCTTTTTCTATCCCATTTATCACGAAGTCCGCAGATTTCCAGAACGGTACCGTGGTTGATTTTGTATGGATTTTCTTTAAGAGTCTCGTGTTGAACATCAACTTTTGCAAAGATTTTTTCTGCATCCTTTTCAAAATCAGTCCAGTTTACAAAAAGATTTTCTGTTTTAGCATTTTTGGTGTTTTTTGTGGTTATTAAATTCAATTCTGATCCCAAACGATCACAAGAGAAACGACCGACACCTTTCGCTCCGGCATAAAGCCGTTTTGAATTAATTTTATCTCTATATTCTCCCGCGTCTTCCGTTCCTTCTTTTTTTGCAGAATAAGCCACAAAAAGCCATTTATCAATCAGGTCATCATAATTCATCCCCTTACCGTTGTCCGAAATAATAATTTTCGATTTTTCCGGATCCGTAATGTTTTCAAATGCAATCGTCACTTTTGTCGCGCGTGCATCATAGGAATTTTTTACAAGTTCAAAAATCGCGATATATTCATCGGTTATCAATTCTCTCCCTATCAGGTTTTTAAGACCCGAACTGATTTTGAACTGTATTTTATTTTTCATGTCTACAACTTCTTAAGAACTCTTCCCGCCTGTTCACCAAACAGGGGAGGGATTGCATTCCCAAGTTGAGTATATCTCGGAACTTCTTTGACTCGCTGTTTTCCACCTGTGGTGTATTTTCCTCTTATTTCAAACCAATCCGGAAATGACTGAATTCGAGCATATTCGCGCACTGTCAAAATTCTCGGCTCAAGATAATGAACGTAATCATCCGGATGTGTCGTAAGTGTAGGGCTTGAAAGATCCTCTCCGAGGACTGTAATGCCTCGTTTCTTCAAACCATACTTCAATCTTTCATCACCGTCAATCCGTTTACCTTTCTCTGCTTTTTTTAATAAAGTTTGAAATAATTTAACAGTTTCTTCTCCGTGTTTGGCAAAGCGATGACTATCGGGAATTTTTGGAATATCACCCCCTGATCTCATTAATTTTTGATAATTACTTTTGGGTGACGAATAAATCCCCGCTTTGAAGTTTTTTGAATCAGGAGAGTCTACGATCCCATTTGCTTGATATAAATCGGAAAGAGCCGCCTTCAAAGTACACTTTTGCAAGAGTTTATTATCTGAAAGAAATTGCTTTCGGTTTAAATTCAACAGTTCAAAAAACTTATTAACATCACCACCCAAAACCCCGACCAAAATAAATCGCTTCCGGCGTTGCGGAACGCCATACTCAGAAAAATCGAGAACTTTCCAGTCAACATTGTACCCTAAATCTCCTAATGATTTGATAACATGTTTCGAATACGCATCCCCGCGGATTTCCCCCTTTTTAAACCCTACCGTAAAACCTTTGACATTTTCGAAAAATATCATCCTTGGACGAACAAGTTTTACAAAATCGATATATGAATCGATAAGTTTATTTCTCATGTCGCCCTCATTGCGCTTTCCTGCCATTGAAAACCCCTGACAGGGAGGACCTCCGACGACAAGATCAACCTTTCCTGATAATTCGCTTAATTCTTTTTTGTATTTAGATAGCACGTCTTTGATTTCAAGTTCATTTTGAGGCAACCAATCCGGCCAAGTAAAATGTTCTTTTTTGTCAATCAAATTATGCTTAAGCGTGCCGAACGCCATCGTATCCTTCTCAATTGCAAAAAGACCGTGCCATCCGGCACGATACAAGCCAAGAGAAAGACCACCGCATCCAGCAAAAAGGTCTATATATGTTGGTTTTTTTGGGGAATTCATTTTTTGTGAAAAAGCGCGCTTATTATATTATATAATAACATTTTGTTACGAAACTCGCCATGAATTTTGTGTGGATTTTTCTCCCCATCAGTGTGCTGTACAAAATCACTTTTTTATCATGTCACTTACCGCACTCCCGTACTCTATATCATTAAGCGTGAATAAACGCCACGTTTTTGCTATCAAAAAATTTTGAGGTTCTAACGTCATTCATTAGTCTCCCCTTTCTCCACAAAAAAATGGACGGGGGTTTTCCCGTCCATCAATTATACCGTCTCTGCAAAAAGAGAATACTTTCCGTCTGTTGCGGTCAAGCCGCCGAAGTGCATGGCGTATTGCATGGCTTCCTGCATCATCGCTTTGTTCTTCGGTCTTGCCTTGATCTCTATTAAATAAGAGTCTTCGGTTTTAACCACGTCGAGCGTAATGAGCAGGCATTCCGGATCGTCAGCGACGAAACGTTCGAACTCGATCACAAAAGGCACCTCGTTTTCCGCCATTTTTTTGACGGTCTCGCGCACCCTTCTGTCGGGAATGTTGTCGGGCTGATGCAGGTGTTCCGGATGTTCCGCCAAATAATACATTTTCTCCTTGAGAGAGATAAAATACCTGAACTGGTCGGTCTTACCGCCCCATTCTTCCTTCGCCAACGTATACACGATCTGCCAAGTCCGCATCGGTTCGCCGTTCGGTAAGTGCCGGTCTCGGCTTCTCAATTTGGCGACCCTTCCGTTATACCATTCCTTTTTTGAAAAATATCGGTCATGGTAATGGATCTTCCAGATCTCGTCTTCACCTTTGTGGACGAATTTTTTCGCGAGTTCGCCAAAGACTTCCCTCGCCTTTTCTTCATCGTCAAAGAGGAATCTCGCTTCGTAGTAAGGTTCTTCTTCAAAACCTTTCTTCACGAGCAATACTTTCGCCGTCTTATGCAGAACCTCTTTTATTCCCACTTCAAGTATCATAACAATGAATACCGCGAGCAGGAAACAAAAAATACAGATCACCCAAGGAGGGATCCAAGGAAACATGCTGACGCCAAAAAACATTGCCGTCACATATATAGGGTCATGCACGACGATATCTTCACCCATGCTTTTGAAACCCCGAGACATCGCCTTTTTCGCGTAGAATCCGCGAGTTTTTGCTTTTCCCTCTTTTTTGTCTTTAAATCGTTCCCAGCAAGAATCCCAAATGTGTTTCGGGAAGAATCCGATCTTCTCGCATACCGGACCTACTAGAGCGAACAAGAGCGGGATGGTTACGATGATCCAACCTCCAAATATTACATTAAATATTGCGTTCACCGCGGCAAGGATATGTTCCCCTCCTCCGGCCGCGATATAATGCGTCAGCCACAATGTGGCGAAAAAATCAAAAAGAAAAGAGAGAAATTCGTCAGTACTAAATGTTTTACCCACCTCCAAAAGAGGATTCCCGGGCAAACGAATTAATTTGCCGTTATTCATTTGACCCTCCTATATTCAAGTCAATTGTTAAGGAACTGTGCTATCAGTACTATTTGATAACTTATCGATTTCATTATAATATTTTTTCATGAAGTTGTCAATCGATAAAAATTTCAGAAAAAGGACGCCTTTCCCCCGCATAAAACCCCGCATCGTCTGATGCGGGGGTATGAAGATCGGTTACTCGTTATCGTCGCGGCCGATCGTATCGAGAGTGTGATAAAATCCGATCACGAACAATATTGTGCCGACCAGCACCGAGATGAGAAGCATCTCAGGATGTGACATTTCGAAGAAATAACAAAAGACGGCGGGAACGAATATGATGATGATTATTCCCAAAAACAAAAAGATCTTTGCTGCCAGACGAATTTCACGCGGATGGTCTTTAAAAAGCGACGTAACAGATTTGCGAAAATTCATACTTTCTACTCCAAAAAAATGAACAAGGTTGTATAATCATACACAATGATATTAAAAATGTCAATTTCTCACTCACACAAAAAAATGATCCGCCTCGAGGCGGATCATTTTTATTGATGCGTATAGATTTTACTGAAACATTTTCACCAGCCATCCGAACAAACTGAATTTCCCTTCGTGGTCTTTCACGAAAGTTTCGACTTTTGTTTGTATCCCCTTCAGACTGTCGATCTGCGCTTGAAGTTCGGCTTTCGCTTCGGTGCTCGTGGCGCGTTCCAAAGATTTCGTCAGCCGATCGATATGGTTCTGCGTGGTCACGATCTCGCTGCGGATCGCTCCCAAATTTTTATAGTCCGATCCAATGAGAAAGGTTTTGAAACCGTTTCGGCTCTCCACTTTTTCCATTTTTTCCGAGACCCCCGCGACCGTATCTTTTTCTTCTTGCGCCACGGTCTTCACTTCTTCTCCGATCGCACCGTCTTTATTGGCGACCTTCTCAAGTTCTTCCACAACCTTGGCGACATTATTTCTGTGCTGCTCGCTCATCTTCTCGCCCTTCCCTTCCGCAAAGGCAGAGGCACTTCCCGCGAAGATAAACGCAAACAGAACAACTGCAGAAATATAAAATTTCTTATTCATAGAATATTATTTTTTATTATTATTTTACTTTTAACGACCTGCCTCTATTATAACGCCATAAAAAACAATCGACCAGTGCATAGCAGGAAACGAAGTATTGAACGGAGCAACGGGATAATAGAGCGCCATCATTATCCGACTAACAACATAAAATGCCCGCATAAGCCGGCATTTTATGTTGAGGTAACAATTATTTTCCTCTTAATTTTATGGATTTATAGATAATGAGAATGACCGAAACTAATGCGAATAAACCGGAGAAAAAGAAAGTGAGTGATTCGGTATCAAAACCGTAGCCCGGATTGAAACCGTTCGATCCGCCACCGATGAGGAAAGTGAAAGCAAGAACAATTGGGAGATACCATACCGCGAACTTCCGCCAAGAGAGAAAGATGGCTTCTTTGAGAAAATAAAGCGCGACGAGAAAAAACATCAGCACAACCATCCATAAAGCAACTAGGCCAGGCAAAAGCACAAAAAAGAGACATCGTAATATATTGCCGTTATGGTTTAATTCACATTCGCCGTCAGGAAACATTTCTCGATAAAGAGAGAACACCGGAAAAAGATAAAATAGGAAGGCAATGATAAATGCCATTTTAATTTGTTTTTTGTAGTTCATGTTTTTATTATACCACCCTCTTTCATTTTACAGAATATTCTCTTCTGATGTTTTAATAAGAACATCGATAATCGCTAATACCTTCAGATATTCCTCGTTTGACGTATTGCCCTGAGAGAGTTTAGGAATTTCTTTTTGTAAAACTAGTAAAAGCGCATTCGTTGCTTTGAAGTTTCCTATATTGAATTGTTTTTCCGCAGTCTCAGCTTGGTTTAACAGCGCTGGCCGTAGATCAGGAAGTTTTTGCAGTGCGTCTTCCAAAGTTTGAAACGTTATTGTTTCTTTATTCTCGTCGGTAAACACAACTGAATCGATCGAGCCGTCGCCGTTTTGATCGAGCGCAAGTTCTTTTGCATCACCAAGCGTATTTACGATTAAAGTCGCTCTGGTCGTCGGACTCACAGGAATATCGGTGAAGGTTTGCGTTCCTTGAAGTATGTCACCTTGGTATTGTTCCATCTCAAGAGTAAAAGTTCCCTCCCCGGTTCCCTCTAGATCAATGGTAGTCTCTGTTTCGAGAGGAAAGCCGAGATACTTTCCTTCTCCCATTTCCACGTAATACGAGTTGGGCATTTCAGTATCGTAAACGATTTTTTCCGCAGTTGAATTTTCAGAGATACCCAGATGATTGCCGCTTTTGTCGGTTACGTCAATTTTTACGGGAGAGTGAAGGGAGAGTCGAATGAATTTTTTATCTGAAACCAACCGAGATTTATCTGTTTTAATATACTCTAAACCACCCGAAGGATTGTCTTTATATTCAACTAGATTATTAATAAGTTTTCGGACACTTTCCACTTCTAAAACTGAACCATGAGAACGATCTTTTATTAAAAGGAAATTATGCGAATTCAAATCCACATAATACGTTTCGGTATTCATCGCCGTCTGGCTCGGGAGCGTCACCGTCCCGTCTCCGTCAAAAGTGAAAAGCGGTTCAACATCAAATTTCGGTTCAGTGCAAAGTTTCCAGATACAGGACCGCTTTGCTCGGTAATTCAATCCGCGAATCGTTTCGGGGATTCCCCATCCGGCGATCTGAACAACGCGCATCTTTTCGGACGGCGTCCAGTTGTCAATTTCATCGTGTATCGCTTGCGCATCGGCGAGCATATCCATTTGAATTCGTTTCGGGTGAATGATATCGTTATCGGGAGCCGAAAGATGCCCGTCTTTCCCTCCGAGAAAATCTTTCATTCCGTCATAAGTTGCAATGGTCGTCGTACCGTACTTCGTTTGATAAAAATCCAAAACGGAGCCGCCAACAAAAAGCGGGTCATTCGCAAGGCTTTGAAGCGAGGCATCTTGTTTAATGAGAGCGGAATATCCAAGACCGCTTTCCTCGACACGTTCCGCATATTCCCGCGAAGGCAAAAGCGTGTACACCGATGGCATGTTTTGCGCCACTCTTCTTCCTGTCTCGGCGTCGCTGAAGAGGCCGAAACTGCTCGGAATATTTTCGTTGGTTCCGTGAAGGATGGTGGCAACAGCTTGCGGGGTTCCAAGCTGAGGAGAGTCAACCAGAATGAGCGTATCGGTCATGTTCGCAATGTCTGCGTGATCGACAAGAAGTTTCTTTGCAAGCAACCCACCCATTGAGTGACCGATAATATTCACTTTTCCCGTGTCGGAAGACTGTGCAAGCGCTCGTATTTCTTGCAAAATATACGGCGTATCGGTTGCATACCGGTCATCGTAAAATATCTTGCCGTTCACCGTTGAGTTCCCCTGATTTAAAATTCTTGGAAATGCGAGCCGCCAGTCATACGGCAGAGATTTCCAGTCCGCGATCTCACCATTTTCTTTCATGCTATTCATGAAATCCAGGAAGCTTACGTAAAAGTTTTCTCTCAAAAGAGATCCGGGAAGTACGTTCGCTTGATCGATCGTTCCAAGATACTCATCGGTTTTGGTGTAGATATTTTCATTTTCACTCGTACCGTCGGGATTCATCATAAGCTCGTTCGTGTCCGACCACCAATTCGGTTCCCAAAGCTGATCTTCAAGTACGTCTCCTTGATTGAAAAGACGGCTCGCTTTAATGCCCGGCAAAAAGGCCACATTGGAATAACCGGCGGTAATATTTCCCCCCGCTAAGGTTAAAGTATTTCCTTCCGCGGTCGCCTCAAAACGGTAAGAATATTGTCCTTTCGGGAAAGTAGACGAATTGGAAAAGAAAACCCCATTCGCATAATCGGTCGACGTTGCGTACAATTCGAGTCCGATAAGTGTTCCATTATTATTTTCGATAATTGCTCGAACTGAATTAGGTACAATTCCTTTGTATTGCACACCGAAGCTGAAGCTCGTTTTTTCAGCAACCCCTTTCGCATCATTTATACCGTCATCTTCAGTCACGCTCGCATTCGCAAGTATCGTTACATTGCTTTGAACGGTTTTCATTGCAACCGCTATGCCTGTTGAATACATTAATCCAAATGGCGATGATGACAAAAATGAACCGGTGTGCGCATCGTACATGCTTACAGAGTAATACATTGATGGTACATATAGCCTAGTTCCATCGGGATCAACAGCGAGTTGTTCAATACCGCTCACCTCGCTAGTTTCTGTCGCCGATATGGTAAAAAGAGAAGTGCCAAATTGTCCGGAGTTTGAATCATAAGCAAACGCTTTTATCTCTCCGTCGTGAAACGGGTTGAAACATTCACGAACAAAAAATCTATCTCCGGAGGCGCTAAAAACACCGGAAATTCCGCGAAACATGTACGACAATGATCTGTTGCTTATTGGCGTCATTCCCGACACACGGAATGAGGTAATGCGGTTCGAACTTATAATTATTCCAGTTCTTCCATCCGGCGAGCAAACGACATTTCTTGGATTAACGACCGGAAGCAACTCTCCTGTGTCGATAATTCCGCCTGCATTATTAATAGTGAATCTCCGCACGTTTCCGGATGAAGAAGACATCAAAAGGGATCCATCGGAACAAATATCCACAGAATTGACATTTGTTGCACCTGAAAAAGTACCGAGTTCTTGCCTTGATGCAATATTTATTATGGAGATCGGTTCGCCCGACGTGCTGCCGGAAACGATCAAAAATTCTCCATCCGTACTCATGGTAATATCGCCTGCAGAGTTGGAAATTAAAATGGGATTAACTCCGGAAGCTAATTTTGGAATATCGGAAGATAGGTCAATAACAAAAACCTTTCTGTCGTTCGTTGTCACAAAAGCAACAGTTTGATTTTGAGCTTTAGCGATAAATACATCGCCCGAAGCATAGAAAAAGCGACCGGGAGGAAGGGTGACATTTCCGAGAATTTTGTTATTATCATCAATATCGAATACCGTCACTGATGGGCTTAAGTATTTCCCGTTCAAAACCGCTCCGATCGTTCTCGCGTCAGCAAAGTTCGCGAAGAAAAAAAGAGAAGCGACGACTAAAATAAATGCATATTTTGATTTCATATTTTTGCAGATAAACTCATTAAAATTTCATTTTGCACTATTCTATGGGAAAAAGGCTCAATCTGCAAATTTTTGTTTTAAAATAACAACATGGAAAATACAAAAAACTCCGCGCGAACGCGCAGAGTTAAATAATCGGCAACAAAATGCAAACTTTTTTTCCTTACGGTTTCCAGTCCGTCGCTTGCATGATCGAAAACACATTCCCTTCGGTATCGACCGCTTCGGCGAACCATCCGATCTTTTCCATATTCGTCTTCTCCCTCGTCACCTTCCCGCCGTTCTTTTTAATGCTCTCCATCGCTTCATCGATATTTTCCACTAAAACCGTACATTTGTACGCATAGGTTTTGCCGTCCTTGGGGCGAGCATACATTCCCCCGCCGATACCGGGCATATCTTTCGGTCCGGTTTCGATCATCCAATAGTCCATGCCGTTGCCGTCTTTTCCTGCGGTCATGGCTTGTTGTATATTCCAGCCGAATGACTTGCTATAAAAATCTTTTGCGCGCGCGACATCGTCCGCTTGTATCTCAAAATGAATTACTTTATTGTTTGCCATACATATTTTTTGTATTCGCGAATAACATATCTTCATACGCGAGATGGAATTCATAATTTCATTCAGAAATATTTCACGAATTAATCGCGTACTAATTCGGGAGAAATAACTAATTGAATAACTTCATGAAAAAAGAAATCGCATTTCAAAAAAGGATCGGGGAAGAAGCGCCGTACTTTGAGCTTCCCGACCAAAATGGCGTTCTTCATTCTCTCCTTGAATATCGAGGTAAAAAGGTGCTGCTGTATTTTTATCCGAAGGACATGACCAAGGGCTGCACGCTCGAAGCGCAGTGTTTTCGCGACCACGAAAAAGAGCTTTCCGAAAAGGGCTTGGTTATAGTCGGGATTAGCACCGATAGCGTAGCATCGCATAAAAAATTCTCTGAAAAAGAGTCTCTCAATTTCACGCTGCTTTCCGACGAAAAGAAAAAAGTGGTCAATCAATATGGCGTCTGGAAACAGAAGACCTTGTACGGAAAAACATATATGGGGGTCGTGCGCGAATCATTCTTGCTTGACGAAAAAGGAACTCTCATCAAGCACTATCAAAAAGTCGACCCGCTCACCCATCCGGCAGAGGTACTGAAGGATGTCGAAAAACTTGACTGATCGGATAGCACACGACGCATGCATAAATGACGAAATTTCTGGAAGTGATATGATAAAGGAAGACCGTTCCTTTAAAATACCGTTTTCGGAGGTTTACAATGAAATGCCGCAACAAATGGCGCCTCGTTTTATGGAGCGCGATCCTTACCGTTCTTATCCTTCTCGGGTCATGTTCAACAGTCACCGGTCCGGGATATTATTCTCACATGATGTACGGAGAAATGAACATACTTTCACACCGTACGCCGATATCAAAATTACTCTCGAATAAAACTATCTCGACCGAATTAAAAGAACATTTGCTCATGATAAAAGAAATTCGAGAATTCGCCATTTATGAGATTGGACTTCTCCCCACAGAAAGCTATACCGCTTATGTGGATATCGGGAGACCTTACGCCATCTGGGCATTAACGGCCACTCCTGAATTTTCGACCGTTCCGAAGATGTGGTGTTTTCCTGTCGCCGGGTGTTCTTCTTATTTGGGTTTTTTTGACGTAACAAGAGCTGAGCGAGCAAAACATGAGCTCCAAAAAAACGGCTATGACGTTTCTCTTCGCGGAGTGATAGCGTTTTCCACTATCGGGTGGTTCTCGGATCCTGCCATGAATACCTATTTTAATTATTCTCCGGCAGGACTCGCGGGTCTTATCATTCACGAAAAAGCGCACGAGGTGTTATATGTAAAAAACGATACCGCATTCAATGAAGCGTTCGCCGGCTTTGTAGGACAGACCGGGCAGCAGCTTTGGGTAGCGAAACACTACGGCGAAGACGGAGTGAAAAAAAATCTTGAACAAGAAAAACGCGGCGATGAATTCGGATCGCTCATCATCGGCGTACGAAACGAACTCCGAACCTTGTATAAAAAAGACATTGCGCCGGACCAAATGCGTCTTGAAAAAAATAAAATTTTTGCAGACATGCGTGGCAAATACGTCCGTCTCAAAGAAAGCTGGGGCGGAGACCGCGGTTACGATGCGTGGTTCGCGAAAAATCTTAACAATGCCGACATCGTCGGAGAGAATGAGTATAAAGATCTCATGCCTTTTTTCAAAAAACTGTTTGAACTTTCCGGAAAGAATTTTCCTGTTTTCTATGAAAAAGCCCGAACTATCGCCGATCTTCCAAGAATCGAAAGGTATTTGGAAATAGAAAAAATCCTGAAACAGTAAAATAAAACCCCGCAGAGACGCAAAGCGTCCGCGGGGCTTTTTTTAGTCATCTGACTATTTCTTCGCTCCCTTTTTCGGCTTCTTCGCCTCTTTTTTGTGCGACATTCCTTTTGCCATATAAAAAATATTTATCGCTGGTAATTTCTTTTTATACGTTCATTATACTACAAAAAATATTTCCGTGCGATAAACAACTTCACCGTATTTTCATTTTATCGATTTAAAGTGAAACACGGAAGATTATTTTCTTATTTTCTTCCAATTTAGTATTTTATATATCGAAAACTTTGCCCCGCGTAGTCGTCTCTGCCTTGCGGAAGGTGACGACTGGGGGTTGTTTTTTTGTTCTTTAATTTTGTTCTTTATATCAAAAATAGGAGACCTTATCGTGGAACTCAATAATGAGAGCTTGTTATTCGCTTCCGGATATCAGAAGATCTTTGTCCTGCTCGTGTTTGCTCTGCTTATCATCGCGGAAAAACACAGCGGACAGCGCGCCAATGATACGGGCATTGTCAATCGTTCACGGCGTTTGAACGTACAAATGTTTTTATTCAATGACGTGACCATGAATCTTTTGTCGGTGTCATCGCTTTTGATGATCGCCGAGAACTTTTCGGGTTTCGGATTGTTCAATCTTATCCAAAGCATTCCCATTAAAATGTTCTTATCATTCACGCTGTTCGACCTTATGCTCTATTGGATGCATCGGGCTCGCCATCAAGTTAAATTTTTATGGATGTTCCACAAGGTTCATCACAGCGATATCGACCTGAACACGACGACAGCGTTGCGTTTGCACATCGTGGAAGTATTTTTAACCACTGTTGGAAAAGCGCTTTTTATCGTCATCATGGGCGTACCGACTCTCTTGGTCGCGTTCAACGAAATAATCATCACCGCCATCGTCATGATGAACCACGCGAACATTACGTTTCGCGGAGAAAAAAAGCTCGCGTACATTTTTATCGTACCATGCAAACATCTCGTTCACCATTCCAAACAATGGAGGGAACACGAAAGCAATTTCGGATTCGCCCTCTCCGTCTGGGACCGGGCTTTCGGCACATACCTTAAGTCGGAACCGGACGCGATCGGTCTTCCCCAAATACGCGAACCGAGTTTTTTGGAAGCGCTCCTCTTAAAATGGAAACGGACTAGCAGATAAGTTCGTATTCCATATCTCCGGACCCCGTGCAACACGGGGTCTTTTTTCTACAAGGTTAGTCCTTGTACAAGGACTAACCTTGTAGAAAACTTGACATAAGTATGATTCGGATATAGTTTGTGGTCAGTGGAGAGAGTTCTTTTTTATATAAAGCAACTCTTTTTTAATTTCGCTTCTCAAAGGAGAAAACGATGAAAATTGGTGTTCCAAAAGAGATTAAAACGAATGAGAATCGCGTAGGCGTTACCCCGGCAGGAGTGGAAGCGCTTGTTTCCGCAGGACACTCTGTACTTGTTCAAAACGGAGCGGGAGATGGAAGCGGATTTGACGTTCAAGAATATTATTTAGCCGGCGCTTCAATTATGACGACAGCAGAAAGCGTCTGGAAATTGTCCGACATGATCATCAAGGTCAAAGAACCGATCGCTCCCGAATGGCCTCGCATGAAAAAAGATCAGGTGATCTTCACCTACTTCCATTTTGCGGCGGACAGAACTTTAACCGAAGCGCACTTAAAGTCTGGTGCAACTTGCATCGCGTACGAAACCGTTGAATTGCCCGATCATTCTCTTCCCTTGCTCGTGCCCATGTCGGAAGTTGCCGGCAGTATGGCAACGCATGAAGGCGCAAAATATTTGGAAAAGATCTACGGCGGACGCGGCATTTTACTCGGCGGAGTGACCGGCACAGCGCGCGGCAAAGTCGTCGTTTTGGGCGGCGGGATCGTCGGATTGAATGCGGCAAAAAAAGCGCTCGGCATGGGAGCAAGCGTTGTCATTTTGGACGCATCGCTTCCCCGTCTGCGCTACCTCCGAGATATTTTACCCGAAGCGGAGGGGCTTGTTTCCAATCGTGAAAACATTTTGAAACACATCAAAGACGCTGACCTCGTGATCGGCGGAGTGCTCATCCCCGGCGCGGCTGCTCCAAAATTGATCCGGCACGAAGATCTCAAGACGATGAAACCGGGTGCGGTCATTGTTGACGTCGCTATCGACCAAGGTGGTTGCGTGGAAACCATGCGTCCAACCACCCACAAAGATCCGATCTTTCTCGTTGACGGTATTGTACACTACGGCGTAGCCAATATGCCGGGCGCATTCCCTCGGACCTCAACGATCGCACTTACCAATGCAACTCTGCCTTACGCGCTTGAATTGGCGAACAAAGGATGGATCGCGGCCGTACAACAAAACGAAGCGCTTTTGAAAGGTCTGAATATTATTTCAGGTAAAGTGACCTATAAAGCCGTTGCAGAAGCGTTCGGACTCCATTATTATTGTCCCAAAGCACTTATTCAAACGATGACGCGAAATAATGATTTTGGCGGCTTGATCCGTTTCGGAACCGAATAAAACATAAGGCGCTCCTTTGCTGAGCGCCTATTTTTTTATTATATTGTGGTCGAAACGATGTACAGTATCGTTGCTATCGGAATGAAAAGGAAATAATCGCGCGGCGCGATCCACCACCAGTGCCGCTCGTGCCACCATATTTTGTCTCTTCTGAAATTTACGAGGCCGAACGCGGGATTCAAAAGAAACCACAGGAAATCTTCCACGATCCAGACGTAAAAAATAAATGATATGATCTGGAGTTCTACCCAAAGTTCCCACGGAACAAAAAGAAATACCAGATGCAAAAGTGAAAAAACAAAACTTTGCACCCACAGATGATAGCCGGTCAATTCCCTTCCCCCTGCGAGCAAGCGCGACATTACATGATCTTTTGAGACCCTCCACGTCGGAAGATTGTCCGCCCAGCCTCGTTCGCCTTCGATCTCAATTTCCATTTTGGCGAAGCAGAAACTCACCCATAATATCAATGCGAAAAAAAGTAGTATGTGCATGAATATAGTATACGAGAAAAATCCGAAAAGTAAAAAGCGCCCGATATCATTCGGGCGCTTTGCGCTTACCGTCAAGCTCTTTCAATGCTCGGTGAACGCAGACGATCGGTATAATCCATGAACCGATCCATGGTTTCTTTGAAAAAAAATCCTTGCCAGCATGTCACGGCAAAAGTAATTTTCGACAACGCCAGAAGTACCAGCATCTCAGCCGACGTTACCGACCTCCGACCAACCGCTTTTGCAAATGCTTCATGCGAGATGATCAAAGTCTTCGGACGGCAAGTGTTCGTAGCATCAATAAGATACATTTCGTTTTTTTCCCAGTTATACGTAACACGGCGGACGAGAGGCAGCAACCGGAAAAAATCGGCATTTTCGCTATTTTCCGCTTTGACAGGAAATGCGATCGGACGAGTATCTGTGATCCTGATCGCAAGGTACTCGTGACCGAATCTCAATAGCTTTTCGAGTTCATGTTCGGTCTTCCCTTTCGGCGCCGGCAGACACAGACGGCATGACCCGGCCAGGCTCTCGAGGTTTTTCACTTTAATTTCAGAAATTTCCCCCTTCCATTCCGTAATACGGCAACTGATGCCGGACACCGCCAAAATACGGATCAGATCCTCGACGGATGGAATAAAACGGCCGATAGCCAGTGCAAATTCCACGTTTTCGATCGGTTCGCAGTCTCGAACGACGAGCACTCCGATCTTCCAGCTGTATCGAACTTTTCGGTGCTTTTCCAGCGCTCTGAAAAATGCCTCGTGCTTTTCTTCTGTATGAACCGGAAATTTGATCGGCTCCGTCTTTTGCCGAATCTCAAGTTCTTTGAGATTCATTATGTCTAAAACTTCCATACTTTCCTCCTATATTGTATATGTAAAAAATTCAAGTACCAATTTTATAGTACTACACTATATACAAAGAGTCAAGTATCCAGAAAAAGAATGCTGATCTATCCACTTTTCTATATTGTCGACATGACCGCTTGCATCTTTCTGCAGAAGTGCTATATTAACAATGTAATATATTTTTTACGTATAAAATATATTACTCCGCAAATTCTAGCATATGCTAGAATTTGCGGAGTATAATACTTATAAGCTAAGAAAATAAAAACGTGATAGGAAAAAAAGAGTGGTTCAAAAGACGAAAATATGCCGGCTGGGGACTTATGCCGGCGACATGGCAAGGATGGGTGTATACCTTGATCATGATATCCCCTCTTGTTGTTATGTCGTTGACGCAGGTGAACGAGATCATACTCGGCGCAATTGTCGTATGGTTCGTTATTTTTTCTGTAGACATGGCGGATATTATGATCCATGTTCCGAAGGATGAACGCGACTCATTACACGAAGCCATCGCGGAACGAAACGCGCTTTGGGTTATACTCGCCGTGCTTGCAACCGGCGTCGCTTTTGAGCTCGCGCAAAACGTAGCGCAAGGAAAAGAAGCTTTTGTTGATCCCGTTATTATAATAGCAATTATCGCCGGACTGATCGCCAAAGCGGCAACGAATTATTGGTTGGATAAAAATAATTAAATCCCCAAACAATAGAACAAGTGAACAATGGAACAGAACAAAAAACTGTTCTATCGTTCCGTTGCTCTATTGTTCTAAACCTAACTTCTATGAAAACGAATATCTCGGAACTCCGAAAAAAGTTCGGCATCACGCAGGAAGAACTCGCGGAAAAAGCCGGCGTCACCCGTCAGACGATCATCTCGCTCGAAGCGGGCCGCTACAACCCTTCCCTGCTCTTGGCGCACAAAATTTCGATGGTTCTCAAACAAAAACATATTGAGGATGTGTTTGTGATAAAATAAAAGCAATTTCATTCTTATTTTTTCTGCGTTCGTTCGGTAATGAAAGTTGCAACTTTCATTACACTCACTCACTTGAAAATAAAAAAACGAGCGGGCAAAAACCCGCTCGCTGCTTTTAAATACTATTCAAAGACTACATCAAGACCGGCGCGTTCGGATAGTTCCTCCGTATATTTCTCGAACAGTATATTTTATTTATTGTATTTCCACGACATCAACCCATAAACCAAAAGCACGTAAGGCCTTCTCTAAATCATCCCGCAAAGCACCCTTAGTGTCTCGCACAGAGAGACGCAAAAAAAGAAGGTCGGTTTTTATGGCGAATTTTTCACCAGATTCCCTAACGAAAACTTCGTTTGTTTTCTGGTTGAAATAAATAGTACTTGCTCTTTCGAGGGCTTTCCAAAAACAAAGTTCCCTTCCAATATCTCTCTCAACTGGTTTCATTCGGCTTTCTTTTAAATACATTGGTTTTTCTCCTCTTTTTTATTTCAACAAAACCATGGAAACAATACACAAACTGGAATATTTTGTCAAACTGTGTTATCGTGTGGGAATGCAAAATAATCGTATTTTTGATCTTATCGTCATCGGCGGCGGGCCTTCGGGGATGATGTGCGCGGGGCGGGCGGCAGAACTCGGCAGCCGCGTGCTTTTGATTGAAAAAAACAAAGATCTCGGCAAAAAACTCTCTCTTACCGGCGGCGGACGATGCAATATCACAAATGCGGAATTCGACAACCGCGCTTTTTTGGCGAATTTCCCCGAAGCAAAAGAATTTCTTTTCTCTCCTTTTTCGAAATTCTCGGTAAAAGACACCTTTGATTTTTTTGAGAAAAAAGGGCTGCCTCTCGTCGTTGAAGGAAGAAAACGCGCTTTTCCGAAAACACAGAAAGCGAGCGATGTCACTGATGTCATGGCGCGCTACATCAAAGAAAACAATGTTGAAATAAAACTCGGAACGAAAGTGGTCGGACTTTCCAAAGATAAAGACGGCAATTTTTTAGTGGAAACAAAGTCAGGCGATAGCTTCATCGGGCAAAAGGCGGCGCTGGCGTCCGGTATCGGCGGTGAGGGCGCTCAAATATTGGAGAAACTCGGTCACGCCGTAAAAGAACCGAATCCAAATCTCGTTCCTCTTACGACTGACGCCGCATGGGTACACGCGCTTTCCGGAATTTCTCTTTCTTTTATGACGATCCGTTTTCGACAAGGCGACCCTTCGACATGCAGAGGGCAAGCAAAAACAATGCTCAAAAAAACCGGAAAGATCCTCTTTACACACTTCGGAGTTTCCGGACCGCTCATTCTAAACTCATCGTTCGAAGTTAAAAAGCTACTTGAGGCGGGTCCGGTCATCGCCAGTATAGACATGTTTCCCGATACGGAAGAAAATGAACTTGATCGGCGAGTCTGGCGTCTTTTTGAACAAAACAAAAACAAGATGCTAAAAAATATTATTCCTGGAATGATGGACAAGGCCCTCGCGGAGCAAATTCTGAATTTTCCCGAGCTTCGTCTTGCTGAGAAAGAAGCCAATGCGGTCACTAAAGAAGAACGAAAAACCCTGGTGAAAAGAATGAAAGATCTTTGCTTCCCCATTACCGGCACGCTCGGTTTTGAAAAGGCACTGATCGCCGATGGAGGTGTCGCGCTCACGGAAGTCAACTTTTCCAATATGACTTCAAAATTTCATCCGAATCTGTATCTCCTCGGCGACGTGCTCGATATCAATCGCCCCTCGGGAGGATTCTCTCTTCAGCTTTGCTGGACCACCGGATGGGTCGCCGGTTCTGACGGAGTGAAGAAGTGATGAAATAAATTTTTATATAATAGTGTATAATGTTTAGGAGTGAATTTGCTTATTATGGATGAACGTTGTACTGAAAAAACCGATGAGGAATTAGTCGCCCTCTCTTTGGAGGACCAAGAGTATTTCGGGTGCCTGATGAGAAGGTACACCGCCCCGCTCGGACGATACATCATCCGCGTCGTCCCTTCCTTTCGTAATTCGATAGATGATGTCCTGCAGGAAGTTTTCATTAAGATATATCTCAATCTCCGCGGATTCGATCCGTCCCTGAAATTCTCTTCTTGGGCGTACCGCATTACCCACAATCATGCGGTGAGTTTGCTGCGAAAAGAAAAAACGCGGCCGCAGCTCGTTTCGACCGACAACGATACCTACGACTTCTTTGAGAGATACGTCGCCGACGGACAGCCGAACGAAAACGAGATCCGTTACGCCAAGGAAGAAGTGTCTCGGGTTCTGGCGGAAATAGATCAGAAATATCGCGAAGTGCTTATCCTCCGCTATTTGGAAGAAATGGATTATGAAGAAATTTCAGACATTTTAAAGAAACCCGTCGGCACCATCGGCACGCTCCTTTCACGGGCAAAAGCAATATTCAAAGACGAATATGTCAAAAAATATGGAACAGAAAAATGAGGAAAATTGCGTAGATTGCGTGATGCGCCGTATCAAAGAAGAGCGCATTACGCCAAGATCAAAATGGAGATTTCTCTTCAATGATCTTTCTGTGCTCGCGATATCAGCATCCTCCCTAATTATCGGAACGCTTTCTTTCAGCGTATTTTTAGAAACGCTGCTTACGGATGACTGGGATATTTATAACCAGGCGGGGCGGACCTTCTGGGAGAACGTACTGAAAAACTTTCCGTTTCTCTGGCTTTTCTTCCTCTGCATATTCATTTTCTATTCGTATTATGCGTTTTCCGAATCAGAACGCGGTTACCGATATAAACAGTCTGTCGTTATCTCTCTTTGCATAGCCATCAGCCTTATTCTCGGCGTGTTTTCTTATTTCGCGGGAATCGGAGAAAAAGTGGATAATTATTTAATTGCGAACGTCCCCAGTTACCACTCGATAACGGGAAACCATGTTTGCTTGTGGCTCCAGCCGGACAGAGGACTGCTCGCGGGAATGATAATCTCCACGGGAACAAAGCCCATTATCATCGTAGATTTTCAAGGAAACCGATGGATCGCCACGGGTACGCCGGTTTTTTCAAGAGGCGCTATTGATCGCCCCGGCGAAAGGGTAAAAATACTCGGAACAGCGCAAGGCAATTATGTGTTTGAAGCCAAAGAACTGCGTCGCTGGTCGGGAGTTGTGGAGCCGAATCCCTGCCGATAAAACGAAAGCAAAAGTCCGGATCCGAAACACAATATCGTGTTTCGGATTTTTGATTTAGTGTTTTACGTCTATTTTAAGTTTGTTGTTGACAATCATTTTTATTCCATTTGCAATACGAAAAATAAACAATTTTATGAAATAATAAAAAGTTGCATCGCGTATCAATTTGAAGAGAAGATGGCGCCCAACTTCTCTGTCGAGTATTGGCACTAATATAAAAAAATATGAGAACAAAATTATATATTACGCCGTTCGTTGCCGATTCGCTTGAACGCCAGCCATGGATGAAGTTCCATCGATTTGCCGAATTTTTAACAAAAAAAGAAAAAACAAAAAAAGAATTTACATTTTCCGTTAAAAAAGAACAGTTCCTTTCATCTCGATCAAAACGAATTCGCGCGGGTCCCCTGCTCCGCCGAGGCTACGCAGGGCAGGCCCTGTCTCCCATCGGAGGCTACGCAGGGCAAGCCCTGTCTAAAACCCTCTCAACAACTAAATAAACACAGCTATTGATATCTTGTCCGTTCACGCTACTCGAGCGGGCAAGCAGAAAAAACAAATCATAAAAAGTTTTCCCGCGCTCTCGCGGAAAATGCGAAGGAATATCTTCCTTCAAAAAAAACACTTTTTCGACGCTCGTCGAGAAGGTGTTTTTTCTTGACAACTCTATCAAAAAATAGCAATATGAGATTAGCTATGGGTACTTTTACACAAAAAAGGAGGGTAAATGGACCGTAATAATGGTAAAAAAACTCGTTTGGACTGGGAAGATGAAAATCAAAATACTTTTCTTCTCCCCAAAAATATGGAAAATGCCGATCTGATCGCGCTCCTTGAGCAAGGTGTTCTCTATTTCAGCGGCGAGGTCAACGAAAATATGCTGGAATACGCAAGAAAGGGTATGTTATTCCTTACCGTCCATCCCCCAAGAGAAGGGGTTCTCACGGTTAAAATTTCCTCCCCGGGAGGTGATGCTGACGTAGGACTTGAAATACACGATCTTCTTATGCTGTATGCACTTGAAACCGGGATTACGGTGAAAGGCTTTGCTATCGGAAAAGTATGCTCAGCGGCGGCAATGATTATTCTCCAGGGATGCACGATCCGTATTGCATCGGAAAACAGTAAAATTATGTGCCACAATGCTCTCACAGGAATGGTGATCACAGAACACGATCTGAAGAGCGCCGGCTGGCACATGAGACTTCTTTATGATCTGGAAAACCTGAAGAAGAACGTTGTCACTATCATCATGAGAAGAACAAAAAAAAGCGAACAAGAAGTGTTGAAACTGCTCGCGCGCGCTCGTTATCTGCCGGCAAAAGAAGCGCTGGCGTTCGGATTGCTTGACGGCGTTCTCGGGTTCAAATTCAACGATACCGGAAATCCTGAAGCGGATGTCAACGAAGCAGAACAAGATAAAATTGAGTGACCAAAAACCGCCGCGATCGAGAATCGCGGCGGTCTTTTTAGGAATTGACAGTGAAGATGGATAGGCATACTCTAAAAAGAGAGAAACAAGGAATTGATAGGAGGTTCCTATGAACATTGAAAGGAATAATACCGACAGAGAAATGCTCTTCTGCGATGCTCCGCTCGCCTCGATCGCCAAATATCTCCAAAGAAGAAGCGACGGGCTTTTCCCAAGAGAATTTTCAAATGCGATCGATGTTAAGCTTTTAGAAGGAAGACCTCCGCAGATCTATTTGGCGGATATGGTCGACGAAGATATGGCCGCAAGGGTCCGAAACAGCTTTAAATTTCTCACAATGAAAAGCCGTCCGCAGATCCTGGTAAACATTACTTCCGATGGCGGTTTCATCCGCGCAGGATTCGGTATTCATGACCAGTTCAGATTGTACGGACCGGTAACGGGTCTCGTCTGCGAATTTGTCAGCTCGGCGGCAATACAGCTGTTGCTTCAAGGCTGCTCTTACCGAAACGCTACGGAGAACACTCAATTTTTCTGCCACTACAGCCAAGGATATCTCCCCATTAATGCCCGCACCTTAAAAAAGGACAAGGCACGAGGGCTTCTTATTAAAGAATTCGATGAGATCGATAATAAGATGGTAAAGATCTTGGTCGCAAAGACAAAACGCAGCGAAACAGAAGTAAGACGAATGCTGCGCAGAGAACGCTTCATGTACGCTGACGAAGCGCTCCATTTTGGTCTTATTGATAAGGTCGTTGATATGCACGCAAAAGAGGAAGATGAAGACAATCTGCCCGAGTACGAAGGCGCAGAATAAAAAAGAAAATTTTTCAGAAAAAGAAGATTCGATCGCCCCACCCGTGGGGCGATTTTTTTATCCTCTCTCGCCAGTTTATCCACATATTGACATTTTGCCACTCCGGATGTATAAATAATTCAACTTTTGTTCTTTATATTTAAGATGAGGAGAATAGAAATGAACGACAACATATTTGACGATCCCCTCCCGATGCTGTACATACGCCGAGGAGAAGTGTTGTTACGGAAATAACCATCCCCGGTTGCAATATGGTATTTTGCGTTCAAAAGATCGCCTATGACGAAGTGAAAAAGAAGGTCATCGTAAAAACCAGTCTTGGAACGCAAGCGATCGAGATCCTTGAAGACTGTTATACTCTCGATGTCAGCCGCTATGTTCAAGAAAAAACAGACACCGAACCGATCATTTATCATTCCCATGAAGAATGATTGATTTATAAAGAGTCCCCTCCGGGACTCTTTTTTTGTACTTCCGGAGATTCCGCTTTCGTTATTGCCAAAAAACACAATATTTGTTACAATGTAGACTTACCAATTAAAGTCTTATATAATAATACCTTGTACGAACGAATAAATGGACAAATACGCGCGCCGCAGCTTCGGGTTATTGCACCCGATGGATCTCCTCTGGGAGTTATTTCCCGGGAAGATGCGATGGCGCGAGCAGAACAAGCCGGACTCGATCTGGTGGAGATTTCCCCGAATGCTGTCCCGCCTGTTGCAAAAATCCTAGATTATGGTAAATTCGTCTACGAGAAGAGCAAAAAGGAAAAAGCAACCAAACAGAACGCCCATACCACGGAGCTCAAGAGTTTGCAGGTCACGATCGGCACCGGAGAGCACGATCTTGAGCTTAAGGCGAAAAACGCGTCAACTTGGCTTAAAGAAGGCCACCGCGTGAAGATCAACCTTTTCCTCAAAGGCCGCGCGAAGTATCTGAATGAGTCCTTCCTCAAAGAAAGAATGGAAAGACTGCTTCATTTCATTTCCGAAGAATATAAAGTGATCGACGGTCCGAAAAAAGGTCCGAAAGGTCTGACCATTGTAATAGAAAGAACGAATAAGAAATAATTAACGAGGTGTTAGGTTTTAGGTGTTAGCTTTTAGTTTCCGGCGACGATCGTCGTAACCTAACACCTAACACCTAACACCTAAAACCTAAATTACTATGAAAACGAACAAATCATTTACGAAACGGTTGCGCGTGACCAAAAAAGGAAAAGTACTCGGACGCAAAGGCGGACTGAATCACTTCAATTCCCGAGAACAGCGCGTAAAGCAGTTGAGCAAGCGAAAGACATCGACCTTCACGATGACCAACAAAGCAAAAAGCAGATTTTTAATAAACGCGAAATAATCACGTCAGGTTCCTGACATCCATACTACTATGACAAGAGTTAAACGAGGCACCACCGCCAATAAATCACGAAAGAATACGCTAGCCCAAACCAAGGGATATCGTTTTGGACGCAGCACTAAAGAAAAGCAGGCTTTTGAAGCTATTGTGCACGCCGGATCACATGCTTTCGCTCACCGCCGCGACAAAAAAGGCGATTACCGCCGATTGTGGAATGTTAAGATCAATGCCGGAGTACGAGCGCTCGAAAACGCCGCTATCCCCTCCTATAGCAAACTCATGGGCGCCCTCAAGAAAAAGAACATCGACCTCAACCGAAAGATGCTCGCCGAACTCGCAGAATTCCATCCCGAAGTATTCGCGAAAGTTATGGAAGAAGCAGCTGCCAAATAAACAAAAAAAAATCCTCCGACAACATCGGAGGATTTTTGCAATATTCTTCTATCGCATCTTCTTCTGCAACTGCTGTCGGGCTGCCGGACGGGGGTCTCCGACCCCGTCCGAAACGTTTGAACTTTTCACAGAACTCAGTTATCATTCGCTCATGCCCTCCCCGAGAATATCAAAAGAATTAAATGCCGGCGTCTATTTTCTCACTTTTACCGTCAAGAAATGGTATTATATTTTTGACCGTCACAATCGTTGGAAAATACTCGCAGATTCTTCGCCGGACGGGAGTTGTACTCCCGTTCATGACGTTTGGAATTCATCTTCGAATTTGTATTAATAGAAAAAACCAGTGAATCGTCCAAACGTTTCGGACCGGAGTACAACCCCGGTCCGGCGATCCGAGCAATGTTCCATCTCTTCTTCGTTGCCGGTCGTATTCGTATCCATTCGTATATTGGTACTCATTCGTATATTAGTATCTATTTTTTGAAGAACGCTTTAGTGGTCGAACTCTCCGGTGCGCAGTACGCGGTTCCTTGCTTATCGAGTTCCGCGAGAGAATCCGTCTTATATGAAAGACAGGTCGGGTTTTCGGTTGATGGCGAGAGGCCGAAACCGACGCTCGTTCCGAGAGCGTGAAGAGCGATCTTTTGAGCCCGCGAAATAACGAGCGGTTGATCGGCTGGACTCGGATCCGTGTCGGATATTCTGCGAAGTCCGTACAGTGACATGAGCACCGTATTCGACCCCAATTCATCGATGAACCATGCTGATACCTGTTTTGGCCGCAATGAAGAATACATATTTACGTCCAACACATAAATGAAGCGCGTTTTTGCCCCATATTTCTGCGATGCCGCTTTCGCACTGTTATAAGCGGTATCCGCATCGAACTGCTTTCGTTCCGCGTTATACAGCGGCATTGTCTGCGGAAGTTCCGACCCCGGGATCAGAACCGTTGCTTTGATCCCCGTTTGTTTTTTTATCGCGGAACTGAGCGCTTCCAGATATTCTTTTTTTATGGCGCCGTAGGAGCCGATAAAAATTTCCGATATGGGGTCTTTCAGGGCGAATGCGGAAAACTGTTTTGTCTTCCATTCAGTGAGAGTGATCGAACCTTCCGGCCTCTCAATATTTGGGCGCGCGGATGTATTTTTTATCCTCATGGTTATCGAATAACCATTGACGGAATATCTCACCTCGCGCACGCTCTTATCCTTTGCGGCGACCCACACATTAACCTCGCCTTTCCGAAGGAGCGTATCAAAATTTTCAGATACTTCCGAAGGACGATCTGATTCGATCTTTGAGGGACGAAGGACAAAATGTATTTGCGGTTCGACTCCGCCGATCTGTTTTTCGGCTGTTCCCTCTATAGCGAGATATTTGCCGCCTTTTCGAAACAACTCAAGAACATCTGCAACTGCGAGCGATCGCTGTAAAACGGCATATTGTTCCGGACCGACCTCAGAAGCCGTTATTATTACCCAGTCCGGCGGATACGCCGCAAGACTTTTATTCATCTTGTCATTCAGGATGAACTTCGCGTACGATGCTTCGGGAAACGTTAGCG
This sequence comes from Minisyncoccota bacterium, assembly GCA_023229825.1. Lineage (GTDB taxonomy): Bacteria > Patescibacteriota > Minisyncoccia > Phycocordibacterales > CAIJYI01 > CAIJYI01. The sequence continues at coordinate 41,193 of JALNYN010000001.1, read as the reverse complement.
TTTCCACTTCCAGTCTCGGATTAGTATTATTACGCGAGAGAGAAAAGGAAAATAAACCATTGTGAGCCCCCGTGGCGGTATCGACTCTGACCGTTCCATTTACTACCGCGCTCGAAGAAGCAACGCCTTCGTTCTGAATAAAAATCTCTGCCGTGTACGATTTTACCGCGGAAGATGCCGTCATTGTTTGCTCCAGTATCTTGTCTCCATTTATCGGAGGATCGCCGAAAAGCGAAAAATAGATGAATGACCCGAGCGCAGAAAGAAAAAACAGACAAAAAGCGACCAAAAGAGCGATGTCTGCTCCGCCTTTTTGCATCGTTTTGTCATGCGTTATTTTCATGAATAGGTTTGTGCGCCGTGTTTAAAGTATTTCCTTATACGGAGACGGGTGCACCCCATTATTATATACCAAATTATGGGATTTGTTTTTCTGTACCATGTCGATAACTTTTTCCACCAAGCGTTTCGGGTCCGAATCGAATACGATATTTTTATTCGTGCGATGGCTTTCGTTCATGATGAATTTTATCACTTCGTCCGTCATCCAGCCGCCTTCAAGCACTCCGACGGGTTTCCCGTCCTCATAAGCGACAGTAAATTCATTGATGGTACCGATCCTTCCGCAACCGACAAAAACCGCATCGGATGATCGCGTAAGCAAAAGGTTTCGTCCGGAATATCCGAATCCCGTATATACCACGACATCCATATAGTCGAGCGGCAAGCGATACGCCTCAACGTGTTCCTTTTCGCTTGATGCGGGAGAAAGACCGATCGAAAGCCCTCCGGCCTCCTTTGCCCCCATAGCAGCCCACAGAGGGAATCCGGTGGTCGCTCCGGTAACGATAGCCGCGCCGTGCTTGGCGATCTCGCGGCCGAGTTTCTCCGCCATTTCCATGGCACCCTGCCCGCAGTGTCCTGTCGCCGCCGCACCGGCAACGCAGAGCTTAATTTTGTTGTATGAGTGTTTCATGTTTTTAAGAGGTTTTAGCTGTTAGGTTTTAGGTGTTAGTTTAACGCAACTATCAAAGTTTTCTACCGGAAACAGGTTTGGATATTTTTGCGATCAGCGCGTTTAGCATTTTTAATACTTCAGTAAGTAACTGTCTCGCTTCTTGATAATCAAGGTCTTTTGTTTTTTGTAATTGGCTTGCTATTTCTATCTGTGTATCAAGCTCAGCGCCAGAACCATACGCAATTCGCAGAAACTGTGCGAAATCTTTTCTTGTATTTCTAAATCGTCCTTCCGCAATATTCGACGGTATCGACACGGCGGATCTTCTCATTTGAGATGTGAGGCCATAAATTTCTTCCTTGGGAAACTTTTCTGTAATTTGATAAATGACAAGAACTAATTGCATGGAGCGCTGCCACACAGTCAAATCCCTATATGAATGAATTGGTTTTGTTTCTATCATAATATTCAATTGTCGGCCGTTAGCTTTTAATTTTACTACTTGTCGTCGTCAAGCTAACACCTAAAACCTAGCACCTAAAACCTCGTTTAAAATTCCAGCTCAATACTTTCCCCCAATCTCGGCACCACCGCGTCCAAACCGAGATAATCATGTATCCTTTGCGATAAAAACGTCGCCGCTTTCGGTTCGCCCATCACTACGAAAACTTTTTGCACTGTATCGCTCATTTGATCGACAAAATCGAACAAGCCATTCATATCTCGATGAGCCGAGTAGCCGTGGATCGTTGCGGTGTGTGCGCGCACTTTTATTTCTTCGCCCATGATACGGACGGTCTTTTCTCCATTCTCCAAAAGTCTTCCGGGGGTCCCGACCGCCTGATAACCCACGAAGAGCAGCGTAGTTTTCGGGTCGGATAAATACTCTTTTTCATGATGCAATATTCGTCCTCCGTTCGACATGCCGGAACCCGCCAAAATGATCTTTGGAGGATGAACGCCGCGAATAGCTTTGGAATCCTCGACATCCGCAGTGAAATGAAGTTTCGGAAATTGAAAAATGTCATCTCCTCCCTGAATGATCGCCTGCGCGCTTGCGTTGAAATATTTTTTGTTCTTCTTATAAATTTCCGTTATCTTGATACCGAGCGGAGAATCAAGAAACACCGGCACGGCGGGAATTTTTCCGCTTTCCACCAGTTCATTGATCTCAAATAAAATATCCTGCGTTCTTTCGAGAGAAAAAACGGGGATCAGTAAAACCCCTTTCTTTTTTACCGATTCTTTTACAACATCTTCAAGCAGATCCCTCCTTTCATCTCTGTGTTCATGCTCGCGATCCCCATACACGCTCTCCATCAGCACATAATCAATATCGGGGACATATTCGGTATCGCGAAGTATCGATGAGGGAGAATTACCCAGATCTCCGGTAAAAAGCATTTTCTTTTTTCCATATCGAACTTCGATCATTGCCGATCCGAGCACATGACCGGCATCATGGAAAACGACCGAGAGATCGTCAGAAACCGGAATTTCCTTTCGGTATTCTATTCCCGTCCAAAGCGAAAGCGCTTGCCGTATATCTACCGCATCATAGAGCGGCTCCGTTCCTTTTTTCCTCTCCTCGTGGATCATGAGCGACAGCGTATCATCAAGCATCGGCTCTGCGAGATCCCGAGTCGGCGGAGTGGAATAGATCTTTCCGCGAAATCCGTTCTTTATAAGAAATGGAATTCTTCCGATATGATCAATATGGGCATGGGTGACAAAAAGAATATCGATCGCCCCGGGATCGAATGGGAACATTTCGCGATTCAGATCTTCCGCTGATTCGTCTCCTTGTGTCAGACCGCAGTCGATGAGTATTTTTTTATCCGATGTTTCAAACAAAAAATTGGCCCCCGTCGGACCGCCCGTTCCTCCGGCAAATGTAAGTTTCGCTTTCATAAAATATTAGATAATTGAGAATTGAAAATAGAGAATAGATAAGTATTGAAAATCCGTTATTTTTCCATTTTCAATTTTCCATTTTCATATATTTATTATACACCGCGAAGAAAAGAAATACAGCGAAAAGGCCGCCCACTCCATCGAAAAAGAGATCGCTTGCGGTATTGGCGGCATCGTGAATTTTAAAAGTTATGAACCTATCCAAACTGAATTCAAAAAGTTCCCACCCGATGCCGATAACATAAACGGAAAAAACGGAAAAAAATAAAACGAATTTTTTACGCAATACTGCCTGCTCTCTGTCTTTATTACGAAAATATCGAAGCCAAAGAGCGGCGGAAGCCACCCACATGCCTCCGAGAGTATGCATAACGATATCAAACCACCAAAACTCCCAGTACCAGTGAAAACGATACGCATAAAAATTCAGGACGCAAATGGCCGTTATCAGAATGAGAAGGAAAATTGAATACAGTTTTCGTATCATGAAGATATTAATCCATTATACAAGGAAAGTATCCTTTTTCCCAATGAAACCTAAGCATGTAAAAAAAGACCCCTTAAAAGGGGCCTTTTTGAGTCGCAGAGAAATTCTTAGCCTTATGCTAGGTGGGTATCTTCCGTGGCACACCACGATGTGTCTCGAGTCAGATTCCCTTCTCTTATAATTTAACCTAAGAATTATAGAGCGACTCAAGTACAGTATACTTACCGATCATGAATTTTGCAAAAAGATGATACAGGGTTAATTAGGATATTCCTTGACTTCCTGTCTGGTTTTTTTAGTCAAAAAAGTTTTCCGTTGACATAAAAAAATAACGACCCTGTTTTTTGCAGGGTCGTTATTTATACACCTTAAATTATTTTATAAATTTAAAGGTGGTAAGAAATTTCTCATACTCCTGTTCATATTTTAAATCAATAGTTCCCAATATAATTTTATTAAGTCCCAACGGCAAAACAATTGCTATTTCTCGCGAATTTTCTGAACCATATTCATACCTAACCCCCTTAATTTTATTGATTAAGATTTCCTTTCCTTTGAATCCTTTGAAAGTTTTTTCTGGAAATTCAGGTTTTACAACGTTTACTATAATTGTATGGGTCGAACTGCGAGTATAAAGCGGATTAATCACGACATAAAATTTACTGTAATAACTTTCAAAAATATTCTCCTTCACTTCCCAATCGTCCGGATACTCAAACTCAAAACCCCACTCTTCGTTGCGATAGGTTTTTGTATGCTTTTCAGTGCTTTTTGGACTAGAACTTGCTTTAATAATATTTACTGATAAATTCTCGTTAGAAATTTGCACATGAGAAACGACCTTCTTAGTAGAAAGAAAGAAATAATAAACTGACTGTAAGAATTGTAGCTAGAACAATAATAGAGAAAATTAGGATTGTTTTTTTATAATTTTATGTTCAGCGGATTACTTTAATAACATCTTGTCCTTCAAAAGAAAGCGTTTTCCCTTGATGTGGGATATTTCCTTCTATGGTCATCGTTGCCGTCGTTCCTTTCGGAGGAATCGTCGGAATAATCGCGCTCCGGTCAAATTTCACTGGATACCGGTGAACTTGAACGAAGCGAGAAATGAAGCAAATTCATCTTCATACTGTTTATTATCCATGCCTAAAATTAACTTATAATCTCTAAGAGGTACAATAATGGCTGTTTCTTGGCTACCCTCAAACTCGTATTGATACTTAATCCCGGGGACACCGGCAACAACTACACTAGTGGTAATTTTTTCTATATTCTCGAAACTGCGATCCGGAAATTCCGGCAAAACGATATTTAATGAAATCGTGAAATTAGAGCTCCGTACCAATCCAGGATTTACCACGAGGTTAAATTTACTGTAATGGCTTCCGAAGGTATTTTCTTTCACAATCCAATCGTTTGGATACTCAAACACAAATCCCCATTTTTCGTTGCGATAAAGTTTTATTTCCGACGATGTTGTTGCGTAGACGGGCGGTAGCGGTACGGTAGCCGGTTCGTTTGACGGCAGTGGGATACCTTGTTCAAGTCTTGGCTCATCTCCCTTTTTTTGTTGCAATTGAACAGGTTTTTTAATGATGAAAAACCAATAAGCAAGGACGATAAATGTGGCCGCAAAAAGAGCGAATAGCAGAAAAAAAGTTTTTCTTTTGGTGAACATATTTTATAATCCTGGCAATTGAGCGAATAATTTCCGGGTGGCCGTCAAAACGCCGGCAAGCTGCGTAAACGCATCAGATAAGACTGAAAATGCGCCTTTGCTTATTATTTCAACCGTATCGGTTCCTTCAGCCTTCATACCACCAGAGAGCCGGGCTGTCAGCACGAGTGGAACTTTCTTGCCGACGGAAACGCCGGTCAAATCTTTCGTGCGGAACTTCGCGACCAAAGTCAAAACTTCCATTTCTTCATCATCCTCATATTCTCCATGGTCTTTTTGTTTTTTGCTTGTCTTTTCGTTCTTAGGCGGCGGTATCTTTTCCTCCACTTCAATAGCGGTTCGTATCGGCCGTGCACCTGCGAGCCGGAGGGTGGAAGTGGCGATATCATGTACCACGACACCGAAACCGGGGTCAAACTGGAGTGCAACGGTAATGATTCCGCCACTCGCAAGATTCATCGTTTCAGGTTTGATTTTTATTTTTGCCGGAATAACTTTTTCAAAATTGCCGTCCGAAGACCTGATTATGTAAGATTGAGCAGGTATTTCTGAGATTGGAATATTTGATGCTACTATCGTGGTAGAGCCAGTCCCGGAAATAAAAGTCAAATCAAAGGTTTCGGTTGGCGCCGCATCGGGCTCGGCCGTAACCGTAATGAGATAATCCCCGTTTTTTTGAACCGGCCAATAAATAATATCCTCCGGATGCCCGTCTGATCCGAGAACATTTTCCGTATAGTAAAGTTCTCCCGGCACTTCGCGGAGGAGCTCATCGTCTGTTTGAATTGCTGTTTCGGGAGTAAGTGTGAATCCTTCCGGATCGGTCACAGTAAGATCAATCGGAGAACCAGCATTAATCTGTCCGGCTATCGTGGGACTAATAACTACTCGTCTAATGCTTTGATTTTCTATAAACCCATCTCTTGTTTTAAATTCAATTTTACTAGAGGATATGATGCCACGTATCGGGGAATGCGATTCTACCACATCTGACGCCGCGTTACCGCCCACAAACATCCCGACATGATCCCTAACGCCGTTGAGGTTTTTATCAAGAAACAGCAAATCGCCCGGACGAAGTTCTAATTCAGTGAGAGGAACTGAGTTATTCCTGAATTGACCGTCGGCGTTGTCATAACGAATCACATTTTTCAACAAACTCTTATTGGGGTCGAACGACCGGTTGAATGACCACTGCACCAGTCCGGAACAATCAACTCCCGCTCCAAAATCAATTGCTCTTACCGAAATAGCATTATTCCAAAAATGATATCCGGCAAAAATCTCACTCGGCGTGACATATTTAGCTTGATTGGGATCCCATCCTTTGCCGCCCCACGTATTGCCGTCTCCAAGATATTGCCCGTCAACCACAAGTTTCGCCAAATCAGAGGCGGCTTGTCCGATATCAACCGTGACTTTCCACCCATCCTGTCTCGTCCACGGAAGATTGTCTTGCGCGCCGACAAAAACATACGGCGCATCACAAAAGCCGTCGCTGTCCACATCACTGCATCCTTCCGCGGGTGTATCATAATCGCTCCAGTAATTCCCGCCAATCGGTTTCGGGAGGTTGAAAGAGTTTCCGGTCATTCCCGTTATTTGACACTGCCCACCGATAAAATTGTTGTTGTAAATCAAATTGCCGGTACTCCCTCTATTGTCGGTATATATTTGGCATTGGTCGGGAAAGGTGAAATTATGAAGGCGATTGGAATTACTCTGGTAATAAAAGCCAATGCCGGCTGATTCATCAATTGTGGCTCCGTCCAATTCGTTATCATTCGCCAATGTGAATTGAATGAATCCGTCACTGCCCGCAGAAATATTTTTTAGAATATTTGAGTTGGAATTATCAAGCAAAACATTGTAACCGTCATGCATTACGGTAACGTTCTCAAAAATGTTTGAATGAGATTTGTGTAAATGCACGCCGTGAATATTGTCGTTGGATGTACTATTGTTGAAATTTGCATGGTCAGTATAAAACGCGAGCAAACCACCGCCACCAAAGCCATTGTCAGAGCTTTTAATCGTCACATTTCTTATGTCAGAGCTGTCGGCATCGCAGAGGATAAGCTCTGAAAATGTACCGCCGTTTAATGTCGTTGGAGAATTGAAGAAACCGATGGGACGACCGCCGAATCCGATGTTGCCGGTTATGATATTGTCGCATATGGCGGAACCGATATAATCTTCTTGGATATTGAAATCGGAATAATTATTTCCCATCGCCGTATTTTCAAGAATTTGGTTGTTGGTTGAATCGTAAACGGTAATTCCGTTACGATAATTATCGCTAACGACATTGCTTTTGATCGCGTTATCGCCGCCGAACCGGAGATAGATACCGTCCATATTACCGGTAAAAGTATTTTTTGAAACACGGACACCGCTGTTTAGAAAAAGAAAAATACCCTCATAGGCGCCGTTGACGGTAAGATTCTTTACTGTCGTACTTGCTTTTCCGGAAATATATACTCCATTGGCGGTATAATCCGGCGTTATCGTTATTTTATGTCCGTTGCCGTCAAAAGTAACGCCATCGCTGTCTATTTGCACGGTTTCAGTGAGGTCTTGGGTGAGCGTACATGTTTTGGTTCCCGCGTTCCAAGTTCCAATCGTTGAACAGTCGCCCCCTGTGATGTTGTCCACGATGAATTTTGTGCTTTTTACGGTTTGAATGAAGACGAAATGTTGAACGGAAATATCTTGCGTATACGTATACGCTCCGTTGTTGTCGGAAGTGAATTGTGCGAGATGGTGATAATCGTCTTCGTATTTGTAGTAGGTTGTGTTTGATGCCAAGCCGGAGAGCGTGATTTGAGCGGTTGCTTGCCCTGAGCTTGCCGAACGGGTTGCGGTGGTGGTTGCCTCAAACATCATCGTGATCACTTTCGGAATTGAAGTGAGGCGCATATCAACGGTTTCTGTACTATCAAGCGTAATGTTCAGATATTCGCTGTCGGTAATCGCAAAATGTGTTCCGGTTCCGTCTGTTTCTCCTCTCATGTGCGACGGGTCGGTCGGCATGCGAAAATAATTCGGGAAAGAAGGCGCGGGGTAGGTAAACGCTTTTTTTGCATAAAAAATTCCCGCAAAAGTGAGGAGCAAAAGTACCACCAAAGCGATGGTTGCAAAAATAATCTTGTGGTGAATGGGGCTTTCCAAAAACTTTTTGTACATATGTTTTAAATTAACAAACTAATTTAATACTTTCATTATATCAAAAAAAAACGCGTTAATGCAAAAACGCGGGGATAAGTATTCCGATATAAAAACAAAAATCCGAAACACGTTTGCCGCGTTTCGGATTTAGTATTTTGATATTGTTTCGTCCGCCAACCGGCGGATTCGTGCTTCGTATTTCGAGTTTTTATTCCAGTATTCCGTCCAAATTGATGTCGTACAAAATTTCTTCGTTCAACAGCCGGTATTTCAATTGCTCATCTTTACTAAACCAAATTTTTATTTCTCTTTCCGCTTCTTCCGGTTTGTCTGAGCAGTGAATAAGATTTCTGACCGCGCGCGAATCGACATTTGCCATTCGATAAGAATCGATCGTAAGATCTCCTCGGATCGTTCCGACATCGGAGGTCGTCGGCTCCGTTCCTCCGGCGAGTTTTCTAACCACGCCGATCGCTTCATTGCCCTGCCAGATCATCACGACGACCGGTCCGCTCGTAATAAAATCGGCAAGAGCTCGGACGATATCGCGCCCGAATTCGATAGCGGTTTTTTTCGGCCTTTTTCCCGCCGCTTTGAGCGCAGCGACCGTTTTTGACCCCTTATCTTCGCACCATGCATCGTCTTTGAAATAATGCCCCATCGCCTGCTCACGCGTCGCAATGATTATTTTGAGAGCAATGAGTTTCAACCCCGTGCGCTCAATGCGATGAACCACTTCCCCAATAAGCCCGCGCTGGATCGCGTCTGGTTTCAAAAGTACAAATGTACGCTCTTTTTTCGGATGTGTTGTTTCCATATTTTTATGTTATTTTTTATAATAATAAAGTAAAAACTCTAATAGTAACTGTTCGATCCCTTTTAAAAATCGTTCTTTTTATAAACATTAAGAAACATTAGATTTTCCCATTCCGTCATTCTGAACTTGATTCAGAATCCACGTTCGTAGTTGTTTCGCCGTGGATTCCGGATCCCTGTCCGGAATGACGAGATTGTGGAAATATATTTACGCTACTCTCTCTGCTCTGTGGACAAAATAATCTCAATTTGCTATAATTATATTACCACGAAAAAGTACTTCGTAAAGGGTACGTCCTTACGCGGTGCTTTTTCATTTTACTCGGAAATATTGCCCCAGTATACCAAAAAACAAGGCGTATGCAACAAAAACCCCCGCCGAATGAACGCAGGTTTGTGTTTTTTACGCCACCGACGTGGATTCCGGCTCGCTGGCCGGAATGACGTTTGTCGTCCCTGATACTGATACTTTTTCCTGATACCAATACTATCGCTTATACTTAGCCAAGATTTCCGCCTCGATCTGCGCCCTATCCCTTCCGAATTTCAAATACGACAATTCCTTGATGAGCGGGACCATTTCTCTATTTCCCTTGTTCGGAGCGACCGTCTTAATATTAAAAGGCTTGCCGGGCTGGCCGCCGATCAGCATTTTCATATAAGCGTTGTAGTTCTCGAGCTTGATGATGTCGCTTTGAGTGAAGACGGGATCAAATTGTTTCTGCAGGAATTCCGCATCTTCGGTACCGACGCGAAAGACCGCCATGGAACCGACGTTGCCGAATACCGAATCCTTTATTTCATCCTGAAGCTGGGCAATGAATTGATGCGCAATGTTGAGCGAAAGCCGATACTTTCTCGCCTCGGAAAGGATCGTGGAAATGGAATCGGTCGTCACATTCTGGAACTCGTCGATGTACAAATAAAAATCGGGAGGCATTTTTCCGGTTCCCATGACATCCACGCGCGAAAGAGCAGCCATCAAAATTTTTCCGACGATGACAAGACCGAGAAGACTGGAATTGATATCGCCGAGCCTTCCCTTGGCAAGATTGACGAGAAGTATTTTCTTTTCATCCATCACTTTGCGGAAATTGAAGGCAGACTTTTCCTGCGCAATGATCGGCCGCATGATGTCGTTCGAAATGAACACGTCGAATTTATTCGTGATGTAGGGCACGTAGTTCGCCAGCGATTGTTCTCCGGTCGTCCTTTCGGCATTATGCCAGAATTGCGTAATGATCGGATTTTTACAATGAGAAAGTTTTAACTCGCGGAACGCCTTGTCGCCGAGCACGCGGCCGATCTCCATAAGTGTAGAACCGGATTCCGGATGCTCAAGAACGAGCAGCGCGGAGTTGCGGAAATACTGTTCGAAAGCGGGACCTCCGGCGACTTTCATGTCGAACAGTTTGTTGAAGATCGCGAGCATTTCGTTGACCACAAACGTCTTCTGTTCCGGAAATCGTTCATCGAATTCCAGCATGTTGAGCCCCATCGGGCGCGCCATATAACTCGGATCGAAATAGATCACGTCATCAATGCGTTCGCGCGGAATATTCGCAAGAATATCTTCAATGTCCGTCCCGTGAGGGTCGATCATACAGACGCCGGAGCCGTTCTGGATATCCTGAACGATCATGTTCTTCAAAAGAACGGTTTTACCGGTACCGGTCTGTCCGATCACATAGAAATGCCGGACGCGATCTTCTTTGGCGAAATGGATCTCTTTCTCCGAACCGCGGTAATCATTTATTCCAAGCAATACGCCTTCTTCTCCGATATTTATCGGTGCAGGCGCTATTCCCGCCCTTGCTTCTTTCAGCTGTGGCATGGCGACATTTCCTGCCGGAAAATGCATCACGGTCGTCAGCTCCATAAGGTTAAGAGGAAAACTCGCATCGTTCTCAAACAAGCGGTAGCTGAAATCGTGAAGCATGTGGGAAAGATTCTCACCGCTCATTTCTTTCCATTTCATTCCGTTGCCTTTTGGGTCGGTAAATTGATGGAAAGCCGATTCGATCTCGTGCAAGATCTGCGTGGCGCGTTCGCGGCTCGAAGCCGATGCAACTACGCGGATATTCGTATCGAGAATGGGCAGAGCCATCTTTTCTTCGATCATTTTTACCACATTCTCGTCGAGACGCTCTTTTTCTTTATCATGCCGTTTTTTTTCTTCTTCAGCCGTGATCTGTATCTTCCAAAAATCTTTTCCGGTGCGCCACACCTCTCCCAAAATATTTTTAGGAAAATCGGTAGCATCTTTCACTTTCACGCCCTCTTTAATTTTTTTCAGCGCATATTTATACTGCACGTTATATTCATCACCGACAGGAGAAACGAGCAGCTGAATGGCAGCACCCTCTCCAAGGCGCTGCAATTTTGAAAAGACATTCAAGACCACATTGAGCGGATCATAATCGAATTCGTCATAAGTTTTGAGCGGAAAAACGATATTTCCCGAGGGAACGGCGTAGGCTGCCACGGAAATTCCATCGTTATTGAAAATATTGTAATCATTTTTGTTTTCAATGACGTGCGCGTCGGGAAATATGGCGAGGACTTGTTTTTCAAAAAGATCTTTTTTTGTATCGGGAACCGCCACATGAAAAGAAACCTCATCGCTGTCGTGCGGAAGCGCAACCTCCAAAGAGTAGTAATTTCGGTCCGCATGTTTTCTGGTCTCGAGATCGACAGAGATCATGCCTGCATAGAATTGCTGCATTCCGGAGATAAGTTCTTTGAGCGCTTTGTTCTTGTCTTCTTTTTCAGGCAACGGCAGAGAAACTTCGTACAGCGTCATATGAAGTTCTTCAAAAAGGCGCTCTGTTCCACGCTGTTTCAAACTGCTATCTTCAACGCTCTTGATGTATTGCACGAGGACGCGATGAAAATCGTCTTCGATATGCGGATTGTGAAGCCCTGCGACGACGGAAAGCGCATTCATTATTCCCCGCTCCTGCAAAATACCCAGTAATTCTTCCATCTGGGAGTCATGCGCTTCAGGAGCAAGATCAAGCACGATCGCGTCGACTTCCCCTTCTTCCATGCGATGCCCTTCAGCCAAAGCCTCCGAAGGCAGAATGGCTTTATACTGCGCAAGATTTTCGCCGATCAGTTTTTCCTGCGTCGTTTCCACCCCAAGCTCCGCCAATTTTTCCTGCTGTTCACGAACGGCAGTACGCAAAAAAGTAAGCTCCTCAGCAGGATTCTTAAACTGAGGCAAAATTTTAAAATGGTCTTCCATGAGCTCTATTATACAACCTTTTGCGAATTTCGACGAATTGTGCAAACAAAAAGTCCCCTAGGGCGGTCCTCGGCAAAATACCGAGGACCGCCCTAGGGGACGATAGCTCAATGTTATTTCGTAAGTATTTCCACCCCATCTTTTGTGATGGCGATTGTGTGTTCAAAGTGAGCAGAGAGTGAACGGTCGGCGGTTCGATATGTGTAACCATCTCGGTCGAGAACGATCCCGCGCTTCCCTTCGTTCAACATCGGCTCGATGGCGACCACCATTCCCGGCTTCCATTTCGCGCCTACGCCCTTTTTTGTGCCGAAATTGGGGATATATGGGTCTTCGTGGACTTGTCGGCCTACGCCGTGGCCTCCGAGCTCTCGTACAATGCCATATTTGTAGGGCTTCACGAATCGTTCAATGGCATATCCGACATCACCCACGTGTCCGCCGATCTTTATGGCTGAAATTCCCACTTCAAGAGCTTTTTTCGTCGTATCCATGAGCTTCTGCGCTTTTTCACTGATCTTCCCCACCGCGACCGTGCGAGCGCTGTCGGTAATAAGTCCGCCGTGGATGATCCCCATGTCGAGGCCGATGATATCCCCTTCCTGCAAAATTCGTTCGTGTTTTGGAAGACCGTGCACTATTTCATCGTTCACGGAAAGACAGATCGTTCCCGGATACGGAAAATCCGCGCCATAAGGTTGATAATTCAGAAACGCCGGAGTATCGCCCATTTCGATAACGGTATCATACGCAATTTTATCGAGATCTTTCGTGCTCACGCCGGGTCGAACCGCCTTTTCAACCACGTCCAACACATGAGCCAGCCGCTTGCCGCCTTCGCGAAGTATTTCTATTTCTTTGGGGGATTTTATTATTATGGACATAAAGTTTAAAAAATTTCATCGCTTTATTCGTCATTCCGGGCCGCGACCCGGAATCCACGTCCGGCGATTTCACCGTGGATCCCGGGTCGTTGCCCGGGATGACGACGGCTGTCTAGCTTCCTGCGATCATCTTTAATATTTCCTGATGGACTTCTTCGGGGGTCTGATCGCCGTTGACATCAAGGATAGTGCCATATTTTTGAAAAACCTGAACAGCTGGAACAACCTCCTCCTGATATACTTTCAACCGGTGTTTTATTGCTTCTTCATTGTCATCGGCACGGTTTTCTATTCCGCCTCGTTTTATAAGGCGCTTCGTCACTTCATCATCGTGTACATCTAGATAAATAGCTTTATAGGGACGCTCAAGCCATGTCATTACGTCGTGAAAAAGTTCAGCTTCGGGAGCTTTTCTTGCTGCTCCTTCGTAGATAATACCCTCGTTTTCAGGCAGATAGAGCACCGCCTCTTGAAAAAGAAAACCGGCGAACCAATAAGGCATCAGGCTTCCGCGATCCATGATCTCGGCGGTCTTGTGTCCGAGCGGAGTATCAGCTTTCTGCAGTTCTCGAAATTTATCGCCGGTGGAGAAAGTTTTAAAGCCGCTTTTCTCGGCAAGAAGACGGGTTTGCATCCCCTTACCGCTTCCCGGTTTTCCCACCATGACGAACGTTTTATATTTTTTGAAGATGTCGTTTTCCATATTTTTTCTTAATTTTTACTTGCTCCGTCGTCCGCCGGACTGGGGTTGTACCCCAGTCCGAAACGTTTGGAGCGGGGTTACCCTCCCTACAGGAGCAGTACACCTTTTCAATATTTTGTTTCGTACCTCACAAAATATTAGAAGAAGGTTTTACGGAATGGGTCCCTACCCATTCCTCACCCCGTCCGGCGACGGATATCGGCACTTATTCCGCGCAAAGTTTCGGCGCCTGCAATCGAAGTTTCATGTCGTTCAGAACATTCATGAATGAAATGAAGGCATCGTAGGGTGATTCATACGGATTGAAGTATTTGTGTACGTCTCCATCATTAAACCACTTTGTACACATATAGTAAAGATGGTCTGAAGTTTGCAATTTTCGCCAATCCTCAATGAGCGCTTTATCCATACTCTCCATCACTTTTTGTTCCATTTCATACAATTTGTGCGCCGCCTCCCACTGCATCGAATTGGAGAGCCACGCCGAGAGATCGCGCTCAACGTCGGCCCATGACATGAAATTATGCACATCAAGCTCTGCCACGGACGGATATTTCAGCGCCGATTCGGTCGGAGTCATAAAATTATTGTCGGGATTTTTAAGGATCTCGCCGGGCATATGCCGAAGGAAATTAAAAATGCCAGTATCTTCCCATTGATGCTCGCCGAAGGTCTCGTAATCCATGAAGAGATTGACCACATTGCCGTTGCCGTTCACCTGCGAAACCCAATTCGCAAATTTCGGCGCGGTCAGAGGATGCTCGTTCCATTCTTTTGAAGAGAAGCGAAACGCAATATCGTCGGAAAGTTTATAGTTTTTTAGAAGCAACTTAATCTGTTTCGCTCCTTTCGGACGGTAGAGAAAATTCGGACTTCGCCAGCCAAGAATATGATCGGCGCCTTCGGCCAGTATCGCTTTATACCCCATCCCTTCGATAAAATTGGCGAGTTCGTTGTTGTAAATGAGTTCAGTATTACGGAAAGCGGTCGGGGTCACACCGAAAAGTTTTTTGACTTTCTCGCGATGAAGCTGTACCTGCCTTTTAAATTCATCTTTTGAATAGAGGAACGAAAGCGAATGGTAGTATGTTTCATCAAGAACTTCCACACGACCGGTTTCCACCAATTTTTGGAATGAAAGCAATGTTTGAGGGGAATACTTTTCGAGCTGATCCAAAAAAACTCCGGAAAACGAGTAGCTTATCTTAAATTCGGGATGCTTCTCCAGCAATTCCAACATGACAGCATTGGCAGGCAGATAGCACTTCCCCGCCACCTTGTTGAGGATATTCTCATTATTGAGCTTCGTATTCGACCGATCATTAAAATAATCCCGGTCGTGCCCGATCTGAAAAAACTGATATCGCTTAACGCGAAACGGCTGGTGAACTTGAAAATAAAAGCAAACAGAAGGCATGATGGTTAAATATGAAGTGATAAGATTATTTTCCGCGCAGTTTTATCGATTTGTAGATGATGAGGATGAGGGAGATAAGGAAAAATAAGACCGCAAAAAACCAAGTTACCGCCTCCCTATCGAATCCCATACCAAAATCAAAGCTTCCGCGATCAGTTGATGGTGCTAACATAATGAAGAAAGCGGAAATCGGGAGCCACCAATAAGCGAAATGTTTCCAAGAACGAAAAATTTCTTCTCGGAGAAAAAGGAGAATTAATGACAGGAGGAATACCGGGGCAGAAAAAAGAATCAGAAAAACGGAAAGTTCGTCATATCTCAAACAAACATCGGTTGGGGTGGGACAAACTAAAAATGTACCTGCCAATAAAATTAACGATATAAACAATATCACAATTAGAGTTTTATTCTTCATACCCCTATTTTACCACCTTACTCATAATCTCACCAAGCATTTTTATCAACTCGTCCGCTTCATCTTTTGTCAGCAAGTTTTTCTTTTGGAATTTCGCGATTGTCCAGGTACGATTGTTTTCTAAAATATATGTTGTAATTTCAATCACTTCCCTCTTAACTTTATGGATTTGTAAATGATAAGGATGAGGGAGATGATGGCGAACAAACCCGAAAACACAAAAGCGGTGTCTTCTTTTCCCCATGATATTTGTGGTCCGAATCCGCCGCCGCGGCTCTCAGGAGTTATCAGAGTAAGAAACATTGATAACGGAACCCACCAATACGCAAAATGAAGCCATGCACGAAATGTTTCTTCGCGAAGTTTGTAGGTGATGAGGGAGAAGAAAAGTATTGGTAAAAACAAGAAAAAGTTTGTTGCAGTTGCATCATAACTTTGCGAACAAGTACCGATATTTCTTGGGCACAATCCGATTTCACTCGAAAAGATAAGTAAGAAAAACGTAATCGTTCCTACTAATGCACTAAACAACACAATGTTTTTTTTTGTCATAAGATTTTTAACAATTAATCTTACCTCAAGTATACCACAACCTAAATCTCATACCCAACCATTCCTTTGTCCACAGTCAATTTTACCACTTTCAATCCTACAAAGGTTTGTTTCTGTGTTTTTTCTCCTTTCTTTTTTAAAAACACAGTCGTTTGATTTTTCTGTTTGTTGTACACCGCTTCAATAATGAAATCTTTTTTGACGGCGACGGTTTGGCTGTCAAGTGCCGGATTCCAAAGATACAGAAACGAAGACGATGGGAGTGATATTTTCGGATCTGTTCCGTATTGAACACCTGTCAATTTTGCAAAAGTGAGACGCTTTGCGGTGAAGGTTTTTTGAAAGAAGAGAGTTGTCGTGTTTCCCGACGAATCGGTAATTGTGTAGGTATTTCCGTTTTCTGAAATGGTCGTCGGGTTTTCATCAACGCCTTCAATGAGCAAGTCCTTTGTCGCCGGATCAACGGAAATTTTTGCTTCGGGCGGAGTGAAATCAGGAAAAACCGTTCCGTCGATCTTTGGAGCAAGCGTCATGTCAATTGTACCATCGCCGTTTTCGTCAACGTACAGAGGCGAAACCCCGGCAACTCCTTCGTTTGCCAAAACACTCATTGTCGCGACGGTGCTTGTCGCCGAAGGAATAGCGGCAAAGGTTGTTGATGCCATAATAGCATCTCCTTGCCATTCCTCCACATCCAGAGTGAACGACCCGCTTGCGTATCCGTTCATGGCGAGGTGAAGATTTGAAGATGCCGGAACGCTGATATATTTCAATTCGCCGAAAGCGATGTACTGACTGCCGGGGATATTTTCTTCCAACTCGCGCGTGGTGGTGGAATATCCGGTGTGGTTGCCTTGGTCATCGTAAAGATTAAGCGCAAGCGGCGAGTGAAGTGTGAAATGGAGACGCATGTCGGAATCAAAGGTGTTTGGAGGAGTTGATGTAAAAATATATTTTTCAGGAATAATCCCATTACGAAGAATCAGGTTTTTTGTAAAATCTCTGATTTCTGGAACCTCAAAAATATCAGCATGTTTGCGCGCGATAAGAGTTCCTGTTTGAAATAGATTTTTCCAAGAATTATAAGTCGCCAAATCCACCCAATATTTCCTCACCCCCGTACTTGTCGCCGTCCACAGCGCGCTCGGCACGACGACCGTTCCATCGCCATCAACTACCGTTTTCAGATGCGGTTCAAGAACGGGAATTTCATCTTTTTTCACGCAAGTCGCCTCTTTCCATTCAATGCAGGGAGCATAAATTCCTTTTTTGTATTCGATCGTCGCAAGCGTTTCCACTCCCCACCCGGCAATTTCAGTTAATTGCACGCCGGTCGGCGGTTCCCAATTATCGATTTCCGTATCATGCAAAGTTTCGGCGTTTGCAAGAAGCGTCGGATTTGTTGATGCGGGGAAATTTAGCGGGTAAAAAACGGTAAGCGGCGGGCGCGCCTGGTCAATCAAAAAATTACGAAGAAGTTCCTGCGAATGAATTTTCTGTCCGTATTTGGTCCGCCACGGTTCGAGAAAATCGGAATCGTCAAAAGTGATCACCGAATTATCAACATACCTGAAATATTTTGCGGAAGGAAGCAAAGAATACGCCGACGGCATATTTTGCGAGAGTTTTCTTCCTTCTTTCGGAGAAATGCCGTAATCCAAAGAGGTCAGTGGAAGTGCGACATCCGCACCGTGAAGAAGCGCGCCGATCGCTTGAGGCGTCCCCGCCTGCGGAGAGGCGACGAATATCATTTGATCCAACAGTTTCGGCGCATCCGCCCCGAGTTTTATGGCGAGTTTTTTTGCGAGGAGACCTCCCATGGAATGCGTAACAATCGTAACTTTTCCCGTGTCGGAACTTTCGGCAAGGCGATGTATCTCGCCGATGATATTCGGCGTATCAAGCGGAGAAATTTCTCGCGTATAGTTTATTCCGTCATTCATTATTTGCCCGTTATTCAAAACATCACCAAAAGACAACCGCCAGTCATAGGCGAGAGGTTTCCAATCGGTAATAATATGACTGCTTTTTAATTCGTTCATCGATTCAATAAACGACTGGTACACATTCCCTTTTATCGGCAGGTAAGCATTATTTATCACATCTTTGGTGTAAATATTGTCTTTTACGCTTTTTCCGTTGCTATTCATCAAAAGATCTTCGGCATCATTGTCGCCGAGCGGCTCCCATTGTTTATATCCATTTATGTACAGCCGCGATGCCTCGATCCCCGGCAAAAACGCCACGTTTGAATAGCCGGTTGTAAATTCAAGTTCGGTTGCTTCCGGGTAACGATATACGCCGCCGTTTCCGTCTCCCGCTTCAAAATGATAGCGATAGTGTCCCTTCGGAAAGGTAAGAGCGCGAGAGTAAACGCCTTCGGTTCCTGAAGCGTACAAAAAGAATTGACCCGGATTGATGCCGACGTCCGATGAATCGGTTACAAGTTTTATGTCCACTAGATTTTCCGATGCAACAACAGAAAACGTAAACTGAGTTTTATCCGCCACTCCTTTTCCATCTTGCAAATCGTCGTTTTCCGTTTCGCCGCCGTTGGTAAGCGTTATTGATGTCGGAAGCGTTACCATTGGATCATAATCAAGCCACGGAGCATAATTTACTTGATCCGAAACCTTGTCGTTCAAAATCGCTTCGATCGGCAAACCGTTGTGATTTGGTCCGGCGGCGGTGCCCCAGAAATTGTTTGTCGCGTCGATACTTTCGGATCCCGCATTGAATACTCCGAAACCGTTGTTTCGTATCGTGCTGTAATTCACGGTGGTCGAGCCGCTTCGGTGATAAATTCCGTAACTGGGAGAGAAAGAGATTTGCGAGTTCTTTACGGAAAGGGTTCCACCGTCATTGTAGAGAATTGAATCACCGTAATAATAATATCCGCCGTATTTGATGATCGCATGGTCGAAGTTTGCGGCTCCTCCCGGATGCACGACGACCGCAGACCAGTTGCCGGGTTGCGGAAAAGAAACATTCCCGTCGCCGTTCGTATCGCCGTAGACTTCGTCGTCCTTTATTGATGTAAAATATATCGGATCATCTTTTGTTCCAAGGACCTGAATCTCGCCATCAACTGTAATTCTGCCATAAGCAGTCTTCATTTTAATTACCGCTCCGGGAAGCACCGTGAGCATTTTTCCGGCAGGAATGGTAATGGTAGAAACAATATATGGAACATCTTTAGCTAATGTTTGGTTGGTTGATAATGTACCTTCAATATTAAAACCGCGGAATCCATTTCCAAGAACTTTGTTGCCGGCGTTCGTTAACAAAAGTTCTGATAATTTAAGAGAACACGCATAGCTTGTGTTTGCAAAAATATTCCTTTTGATTTCGATAACTCCTTTTCCCATTGCATTTATTCCCTGAATATTTTCAGATAAATTGCTATCGTAAATTGAGGTATTCCCTAAAACATGATTAACCCCGATAGGGGCGTGCGAAATTTCTGAATTGGAGATAATAAGAACTCCTCCGTTGTTTGATATGTTGGATGAATAAGTGCTTTGCAGCCAGCCGTTGTATCCTCCATAGCGGAAAACGGAATGATCGAAGTTTGCTTTGCCATCTTGTAAAATGATGATACCTTCCCAATCTTTCTTAGCCGGGCTGGTGGCATCGGCGTCGCCGTTGGTATCTCCCAGAACGGTATCATCTTTAATGGAAGTAAAGTAAACGGGTTCATCCGAAGTCCCTTCGGCGTTCCACGTTCCGGAAATATTTATCTCGCTGACGGGATTCAATATTTTAAATGCCGTTCCCTGCCGCGATGTTACTGTCTTTCCCGCGGGAACCGTGAAGTGATCGATGACGTATGGCGCTCCGTCTTTCTCAAAAACATAATCTGCGCCGGCCTCGCCTGCGAGAACCAATCCCGGAGTTCCTCCCCATGCGGTATTATCCGAATGGGCAAGGGAGACGCCGTTAGTGAGGTCGAACCAAGCCACATTGCCGGTATTATTAAAAAAATTATTATGATCGAAACGGACGTTTCCCGTTCCGCCCGCGGAAATTCCCATATGGTTTTCCGTGAATATGTTTTCCGTGAGCGCGGTATTTCCCGCTGAATGCGTTATGCCTGTCCATGCATTGCTGATCTTCGAGTTTGTTAGGGTGAGGTTTCCCCCGTCGTTCCAAATGTTGGACGGAGCGGCGGAAGAAAGCCATCCAGTCCATCCGCCATAGCGAACGATCGTGTGATCGATCTCCGCAACTCCTCCGTTCTTTATCAGAATGTTTCCCCACTCATTCGCTCCCGTGCCGGTATCGCCGCCGACAGAATCGTCATTTATGGAGGTAAAAACAACGGGGCTCAATTCAGTCCCTGAAACGACAAGGTTTCCGGAAACTTCAAGCATTGAACGCTGTCCGGTGAATTTAACTACGGTTCCTTCTTCCACTGTAAGTGTTACTCCTTCCGGGACTATCGCGAAGTCTACAAGGTACGGACCGCTTTCCGCCGTCCAGACGGTATCGGAATTTAAAGTACCCCAGACCGGAGTTCCAGCAAAAACGAACGAAGGTGCGAAAAAGAGCACCGTGGCGAGAAATATTATTTTTTTCATGATGCCACCATCCTAGCAAAAAAGAAAATGGAAAGAAACTATACAGAGATGCAAAAATGACGTGAAGTTGGTTAGAGTTCCCGAGGGCGGTCCTCGGTAATTTTACCGAGGACCGCCCTCGGGAACAGTGTCGCCACCGCCTTCCTCTTCGTCGCGATAATTGAGCCAATCCGTTACATAGTCTTTGAAATCACGGGATCTTTCGAAATATTCTGGGAAAGACTCTTTGTCGAGGATAAGGGCTTCTTCTCTTTCTGTGCCCATATGATCTTCATAGCTACTGTAGCGATATTTATTCAGATAGTCTTCGGCAAATTTCTGATCTTTGATTCCCTTCTCTTTCCATTCCGGTTCGATGAGTTTTACCGGATTGAGATGGATATAAGCAAAGAGATATTTGAGGTAATTGTCGTTATCGACGTGCTGAGCCTGAAAACGGCTTTCAAAAACTACACCCTTTCGTTTGTATTTTTTATTAAAATACATTGAATAGCCAGTGAGAAGTTTTCCGATAAATGCACTTATTCCGCCCTCCTCGGTTTCTCGTAATAGTAGATGAAAATGATTGGGCATAAGGCAAAAAGCTCCTATGGCTGTTCGTGGTTCTCCTCGAGAAATATTTTCAAAAGAAATTCCGGAAACTTCTCTAAAATTAAATGGTTTGCCTGAGTTAGATAAGAACAATAAACGTAAAAATCTTTCTTTATCTCCATTATCAAGAAAAATTTCACGCTTCTCAACTCCACGGCTATAAATATGATAGTACTCATCAACGCTAAAATTAAATTTTCGTTCCATTCAAGCATTATACACGATTGCTCCGTTTTCCCCTAGGGCGGTCCTCGGGAAACCTCCCGAGGACCGCCCTAGGGGAACCGCCTCCTCCACCACAACGCAAAAACCCCGACGGACGAATCCGAAGGGGTGTTTTGCGAACCAAATTAGTATCGCTGGTCTGGCAACTTACGCTGCCAAAATTAGCTCTGCTAACTCACAAGATGGTTTTTTAGGCACCCGTCATCGTCTGGGTGTCAGTCGAGAGATTCTTGATCTTGTAATCTGTGTTCCAGTCATTGGTGGTGGTGTCGTGGCTGTTCGCTGAGCGATCAGTCCAGATGAAGTCAACGAGTCCATCATGCACAGCACTATCAATGTCCAAGTACGCATCCGCCGCAGCGTATGAAGAAGACGTATCGATGTAGGTTCCAAACGAAAGATTGGAAGCGGTTCCAGCGATAGTACCCTTCAAGCTGTAGGTCTCCGTTGTGGAGATCGGCTGCTCATCAGTAGCGATGAATGAGATGTATCCGGTGGTTGCATCCGTGTCAAACATAAGTGTTCCAGCCTGCGTAGCTGTCGAGGTCGCGAACGTTCCGGCGATAGTGTTGTTGTTGCTATCTACCAGTGAGACGCCCGTTCTCGCGAGAGTAACTGCAGCTGATTTGGTAACCTGCCAAACGATCTGTTTCCATCCAATGGCACCGGCAGCGTCAGCCGCGATGGTGAATTTGGAGAGGGTCTTGGTTCCGTTCGTCAAAGTTGTTGACGGAAGGTTAACCAAAGTAATCGTCGGGATGGATTTGTAGACATACATCAAGTTACCGTAAATATCGGTAGGCTTGGTTTCGGTCGATCCGGCCGATGTTTGCGCTTTATAGGTATCGATTGTAACGCGAACATTAGAACCAGTGGTTCCTGCGTTCGGTCCGATATCGTTCAAGTTCAGATAAACATCGACTACTGTTCCAGTAGTATTGTTGGCAGGAACTGAGAGCGTCATACCGGAAGATGTAGCAACGCTATCATCTCCGTTAGCGGTTCCCAAGAATACGATCTTGTCTGCCATACCGGCTGATTTCAAGACCAAGCTGGTGATAGCATTTCCGGTTGTACTTGCTTTGAGCGCAATGTCGGTGATCGTGTAAGTGTCATTAAGCGCAGTGAAGCGGAAAGATGCAACTTTCGGCTGTGTATTTCCAACCAAGAGCTTCGTTGCGAGAGTAGAATCACTCACAACAGCGGCGGAAATTGATCCTGCGGAAATCGTCAAAGTTTGTCCTGTCGCAGAAGAAGATCGCGCTGTTGCAGAATTTGCGGTGGTTCCAGATATGGTGACTCCAGTGATAATTGTGTTATCTGTCGCGAGAGATGAGGTCAGATTACCCCAAACCTCTACTGGCATTGTGGTATTCGGAGCGAGTACTTCGCTGATACTGTATGACGAAGTAGTACTTGCAACCGTGGATTTTACGCTTGTGGTCTTAGTACCATACTTGACGTATACATCAGAAAGACCAGTGGCAACACCAACAGAGCTTCCTGTGAATGTCATCGTGAACGTATCGAGATTGATCGGCTCGGTCTCAGTTGAAACAACATTGAAGGAAGCCAATTTGTAAGCAGTCTGAGGCTTCACGACCGCACGATTCGCATAGGCTGAGCTTGCAGAAACGGTGAAGTTTCCTGCGGTTACAGTCAGTTCATTTGCTAACTGTGTGGTGTTAGAATCGTAGGTCAAAGAATTTACTCTCTTCCAGTTGTTAGAACCGGTGAGAATTCTTACCTGCAGAGTTTCCGTTGCTGCAATTGCCGTCGCATTTGTTGTGCCAGCATCATTATAGATGTCGGCTCGAACCAACAAAATAACCGGAGTTCCAGGATATACAACCAAAGAAGAACCAAGGTTAAATTGAGTGTATCCAACGGTAGCAGAGCTGTTTCCCGCGATAGAGGCGGTATTGCCTACCTGCTCTTCAGTACCATCAGCTTTGAGAATGAATAATGAACCGTTTCTCAAAGAGTAGTCGGTGTAAGTACCTTCGGTGCTCTGAACGATACCTACTCTCAAATTCTCAACTTTGATCGGTTCACCGGCAGCCTTAACCTCATACTTTGCCAAAAGCGCGTTGCTTGCGGTCAAAGTAATATTTCCTGTCGGGGAATCTGTTTTCTTGGTGATAGTCAAAGTACCAGCATTCACGAGATGAGAACCGGAATCCTCAGCCGAGAAAGTAGTGGCAGCTTTCTTGATCAATATCGGCTGACCAAGTTGTGAATCTACAAAAACGGCATCGCTCGCCTGTTGGAGAGAGAAGCTGAAAGTTCTTGTTGAACCGCCAATGATGTCGCCAACCAATTTAATGGTGTGGCTACCGGTTGCCAATCTCTTTGGGGTAGCTGTGAGGTCGAAATTAACATATCCGTTCGCATCCAAAGATGCAACAGTGGTTCCAACCTGGGTACCATCAATGAAGAGTTTGAAGTTTCCGAGATCAGCAGTAGCGACAGATCCGATCTGTCGGAAAGAGATACCTTTCATATCAACAGCTCGAGTGGTGAAGCTAACAGTATTTTGCCACATGGTGTAATCCGTCTGAGGATCAACCGCGACATTCGTTCCACTCGGAGTTGTTGTATCACTGAAATCGACTACAGCCATTGACGCGGTCGCTATGGAATGATTATTTCCAAGAATAGGGAATGCGCCGCCTACGGTAGCTGTTGCAGTAACTTCCGCAAGTGCTATACCGACGATCTGACCAGTAGCAGTAGAAACGATATCAGCTCTGAGGGCTACTGTCTTCATGCCACCGGCAGGAATCGTGAAGATTCCGGTTGGATCGTTGAAGGTGATCTTACTCGAGGCAACTGAAGCAGAATCAGTAACTCTCTTGGCTCCATCAAAGAGATAGACATTTACGAGAGTTGAGTCATTGGAAATACCGGTGCGGTTAAAAACCAATTTGGTAACTTTCACCTCCGTGCCTGTCGGGTTGGAGAATGTGAAGTGTGCCAAGTCGGCGATCGCTTGTCCGGCGATGACGGTGCCGGCAGCCGGGTTGTCGAAGGACAACGCAACGCTGACATCGGTTCCGACCGGAGTAACTACTCCGCCGGTGTTTCCGCCAGTGGTGGTACCTCCCAAGGTGTTGAGGATAGCTCTGGTCTTAGGACCAACGTATCCGGCGACCGGGGCGATTCCATGCTTGGTCTGGAATTTCATAACTGCGGCTTTCGTCTTCGCTCCGAAGTAAGTGGATTCACTTCCCGGTGCGCCGGCTCCAGTCGTCGCGACCTGCGTAGCAGAATCGCTATTGAGAACTTTTTGGAGATTCAAAACATCAGCGCCGGTGGATCCCAATGTGAGGTCCATAGCGAAGGTGTATGCTCCAACGGTTGTTCCTGTTCCTGTCTGTGCTGTACCAAGCTGTGCCTGCAAACTTGTGATTTGCGCGAGCAAAGCTGAGATCTGAGCTTGGAGTTCTTCATTCGTTGCTGCCGATGCCGTTCCGAACGACATGGTAACAGCGGTTGCAAAACCCACGAAGCCTGCGATCACTTTGTTATATTTACTCATGAAATACTTATTAATTATTATTGCGAATAAAATTCTGGTAAAACTATTTACAAAACTCCACTCGCTAAGAACTTGAAAATAAATTCAAATTTATTTTCACGCCCTTTCATTTCGGATGATTAGTTTCGACTCCTAAACATCCGAAACGATTTTGTCGTTACATTTTTTTAAAGCATCGCTTCGCCCCGACCAAGGCTAAGCGCGTGCCGTCAATTTTGGCGGACTCTCCGCAGTTTCAGTATCAAAGAGACATGCGCTCGGGGCTTGAAAATAAATAAACATAAATAAACGTATTCGTTTATTTATTTTCAAGCCCCTATGACGAAACGCATTCGTCTCTTTTCCATCTTGCGATATTTGGTTGTCAACGAACGTACCGTTCGGTATGTTCTCCCTTCTTTCATATACAAGAAAAAAACAGCTTTCTTTCCTTCTACTCAATTATATTACTTGCGTAAATACACTGCAAAAGAAAATGTGGATAACTTGTGAATGAAATATTATTTTTGAATTCTTTGAAGCGCAAGAATTTTTCGTTTCTCCACATTGGAGGTGCGAAAAATTTGATGCGATTCGTTCCGCGCGACGAGACGTGGATTCCGGCTCGTGGGCCGGAATGACGGGTGGCGACGAAACGTTTCGGACGGGGTCGCCCTCCTTACAGGAGCAGTACACCTTTTCAATATTTTGTTTCGTTCCTCACAAAATATTAGAAGAAGGTTTTACGGAATGGGTCCCATCCCATTCCTCACCCGCGTCCGGCGACGATACGACGACACCCCACCTCAATCCTCCCCTCTAAAGAGAGGGAGGAGGGACGACGACGAATTCAGATTTCAAAAATTTATTTTTCCACTTAGCGGGATGAATTAACACCCTGCAAGCTGCCCGCACTAACCCATAATGCAGTACCATAGAGTATCGCATTTTCGAGGTTGAAAGTCAAGATGTTTTAATGAACGCGACGCCCTCAAATACCTATTGATAAATACGCATTTAAATGGTCTTTAGGTGCATTTTTGGGATGTTTTGTTAAGGAGAAATGAAGGAGAACGAACGAGTATCAGGGGAGAGTATCAGTATCGGGGACGACGGACAAAACGTTTCGGACGGGGTCGGAGACCCGCGTACGGCGAAATGGTCTTGTGGTGCATTTCGTTAACGGTCCTGATACTGATACTTTTCCCTGATACTTCGTTGTGTCCTTTAGACGAGGGAGTACTTGCTCCATCTTCGGTCGCCGGTTTTCTTTAGGACTTTTTCTGCGACCAAGGCGGCGAGCTCCCTTTGAATTGTTTTTTCTCCGCAGTCGGTGAAGTGCGCGGTTATGTCTTTGATTGAGAGTTCACCTCCCGGACCCTTCGACCGAATAAGGCTGATGATGGTTTCTTTTCGGGATTCTTTTTCCAGCTTCTTTGGAGTGGCATTAGTTATCCCCACGGTGTTTGAAGTGTCCGTTAATACTTTTCCACTTCCAACGGACGTAAGTGTGGGCATCTGCGAGGGTGTCGAAAAATCCGACGGACGAGTTACGGACGAAACGTTTCGGACGGGGTCGGAGACCCGGCCCGGCGACGGACGAACGGGTTGTGGTGATGTTGTGTCCTTTATATGTCCTTTATAAATTTCTTCGTTTTCCTTTCTTGGAATTCCTCGCACGGAAAAGAAGTCTCGGGAAAAAACGAAACTTTCCTGAAGCCCTCCTCTCTTTCTTGCCGCGAGCGTTTGGACGAGAGAAAGATATTCCTCTCTTAAGATGGCGAGGTTCATTTCAGAGACAAACCCGGCGGTCGCGGCGATCTCGAGGAGAGATACGGTCTTCTCGATGTCGGACATTATTTTTTTCACTTTCTGGGACATTTCAGACACAACGGAATTTCCGAGGTCGGTGACATCGGAAAGGACGGAAAGACCGGAACTTCGAACACTCCATTTGATCGGTTCATTGTCCGATAAAAAGCCGGTGATGAGGTAGAGCGCCGTCGCAAGTTTCTCTGTTTTTTTACAAAGAAAGGAGTATGAGATCTCTTGGTTGATCTCATCAAAGTCGTTAACACTTTTAAGGACATTGACCGTATTATGGGCCTGCGTGAGCTGTCCTTGAATTTGTCCACCTTGTTTTTGGGTTGTGTCTTTTTGGTTTTCCATGTCTTTTATTGAGTTTTGCCCTTTATTGGCTGTATGTCCATTATACTACGTTGCTAAATTTTGTCAAGGACAGATAAAGGACTTAATCATATACGCAAGATAATCATTGGAACTTTATATGGCTGACCAAAATTGCTACCCTAGGTCTCTCCTTTCCCCGTCACTTCACTGCGTTGCGTTCCTCCTTAAGGAAAGACCTATGTCCGCAATTTCTACCAAAGTGAGAGACACCACCTTTTTAAATCCGACAAAACCGTCGTCGTTTTGGAAATTGGATATTGGAAATTTGAAATTTTTCGCGAAATTCTTTATTTGGATCGGGTGAAATTTAGCATGAATGTCGATTTTTCACAGGGTGATTGTGTCTCGATAATGTGATATTATAATGGGTATGAAGAAGAAAAAATTTGATAAAAATAAGTTTTCTAAAAAATTGGAAGTTGAAGAGATCAAAGAGCCGATCTTCAGCGAGGGCGTCATTTCTACCGCTATTGCGATTTTCTTTTTCCTTCTTGCGATGCTCTTTATCTTGGCACCGCTTTCTATGGCCGGCGTTGCGGGAAAGACGATATATTCCTCATTGAAAACTCTCCTCGGAGCCGGTTTTTTCCTGCTGCCTGTTTTGTTTGTCATGCTCGGAATTTCCTATCTTAAGATCGCCAAGGCTAATCTTGCTCTTCGCAGCGCTCTCGGTTCGATCCTTTTCGTTTTCTCGGGACTCGGCCTTCTTTCTTTTTTACCTTGGGATAAGTCGGGCGGATTTCTCGGTGAAATGTTTGCCTACCCTTTCATAAAACTTTTCGATGTTTACTTCAGCGGTCTTGCTCTCTTCGCTCTTCTTATCGTTTCGTTCATAATTCTTTTTGATGCGGCCCCGCGCATGGAACACTTCTTGGCGCTGAAGGATCTTTTGTTTAAGAAAAAGGAAGAGGAAGATGCGAAAGCGATATCGGAAATGTCGACGGACGAAATGTCGCGGACGGGGTTGGAAACCCCGTCCGGCGACAAAGTTGCAACGGAAGAATTTACTGCAGCGCCGGCGACGAACGAACCGTTTCCTGTGTCGGAAACTGAAGGTGAAAAAAAGGAGAAGACCGGAATGTTTGGGATCGGAAAGAAGAAGGATACAACAAAAGAAGACGAGAAAGAAAAAGAGCGCGCGAAGATGGAGGCGGCAAAAGCGAACCTCATTACTCGAACATTCATCCCTCCCCCGCTCTCGCTTCTCGAAGGCGACAAGGGCAAACCCGGCGTCGGCGATATCAAGGGAAATGCCAATACGATAAAACGAACGCTCCAACAGTTTCAGATCATGGTTGAGATGGATGAGATATCCGTCGGTCCGTCGGTGACGAGATATTCTCTCAAGCCGGCCGAAGGAGTGAAATTGAATAAGATCGTAAATTTGCAAAATGAACTTTCTCTCGCGCTCGCGGCGCACCCCGTTCGTATCGAAGCGCCGATACCGGGAACTTCGCTCGTCGGAGTCGAGATACCGAACCACACCAAGACGACTGTCGGCATGCTTTCCCTTCTCTCCGGAGCTGATTTCATCGGAGCGACGAAACCGCTTTTCCTTTCGCTTGGCAAAAGTATTGTCGGAAAATTACATTACGGCAATCTCGGCGGCATGCCTCACCTTCTCGTCGCCGGAACAACCGGATCAGGAAAGTCAGTCATGGTGCACGCGATGATCGTTTCTCTCCTCTACCGCAACCCGCCGGAAAATCTCCGCCTCATTCTCGTCGATGCAAAACGCGTCGAGCTTCCCGCTTACAACGGTATTCCCCACCTCGCTACTCCGCACGTCATCACGCATGCGCGAAAAGCGATCCAGGCACTCGGATGGGCGGTCAAAGAAATGGATCGAAGGTATGATGTCCTCGAAGGTCTCAAATTGCAGAGTATCGGCGACTACCATAAAAAGGTACTGAACCCGTATCTGAAAAAAATCGAAGATGCCAGCGACGATAAAAAAGAAAAGCTCAAAGTGACAGGGATTCCACAGGAAGATATCGAGAAAGAAGCCGAGATGGCCGAAGAAAAGAAATCAACGGAAAAAGTGCCGGAAAGAATGCCCTACTACGTCATCGTGATCGACGAACTTTCCGATCTCATGTCTACCTATCCGCGAGAACTCGAGAGTTCTATCGTGAGATTGGCACAGCTTGGACGCGCGGCGGGAATTCATTTGATCATTGCGACCCAGAGGCCATCCGTCGACGTCATCACCGGCCTTATCAAAGCGAACATTCCGACCCGTATCGCCATGCGTGTTATTTCCAACATCGATTCCCGCACGATCCTCGATATGGGGGGCGCGGAAAAACTCCTCGGAGCGGGCGACATGCTCTATATGACAGGAGAACTTCCGAACCCCATCCGTCTTCAGTCCCCTTTTATTTCCATGGACGAGATAAAAAAGGTGGTAAATTATCTTACCGACAAGCATCAGGACGAGGTGTACGATACTATTAATATAGATGAGATCGTGGTGCGCTCGGACCCGAATAACTCCACAGGAATGGAAAGCAATGAAGATGATGAATTGGTGGAAAAAGCGCGTGCGGAAATAATTTCGTCGCAGAAGGCATCGACCTCATATCTCCAAAGAAAACTCGGAGTGGGTTATTCGCGAGCAGCCAAACTGATAGATATTCTTGAAGAAATGGGCGTGGTGGGACCGTCAAACGGTTCAAAAGGACGCGAGGTGCTCATTAAACCCGGAATGGATGACTTCGGCATCAGCGAGGAAGACATGGTAGAAGAAGACGAAGTTCCGTCCGATGAAGATATTGAGGTGCCTCTGGAAGAAAAGATCACAAGCCGAGGGGATGGGATGAAACTATAAATACCAATATACGAATGAGTACCAATATGCGAATGAATACGAATACGACGACTCCGGAAAAGATCATTTACCCGGAGCTTTCGTATGTGCTCACCGGTATTCTTTTTTCCGTTCATAACGAGTTGGGGATGTTCGCGAGAGAAAAACAGTACGGAGATCTGATAGAAATAAAGTTAAAAGAAATAAAAATTCCTTATAAAAGAGAGCAGTCTATGGCAAGCTCCGGAAATATCGCAGACTTCATCGTTGACGAAAAAATTATTTTGGAGCTCAAGGCAAAAATTGACATAACCCCCGATGATTACCGGCAAATTCAAAATTACTTGCAATCTTCCCTCCTAAAATTAGGTTTACTGGTAAACTTCAGGAAAAAATATTTACGCCCGATACGAATCGTAAGGATAGATAATTATAAAGACAAAAAAGCAAACATTCGTATCCATTAGTATATTCGTACTCATTCGCATATTGGTATTTATTCGTATATGCAAACAACAGCTAAAAAGACATTGGCAGCGGCGAGCGCGGTCGTTCTCACGAGCGTTGTTTTGGGGTATGGATATTTTCGGACAAAAGACTTTCTGGAAGGACCCGTTTTGTCCATCACGACGCCGAAAAACGGAGAAATGTTCGCTTCCGCCCTGATAGAGGTTGGAGGAACGTCCAAGAACCTTTCTTTTCTTAATCTTGACGGAAGAAAGATCTTTACGGATAAAGACGGAATTTGGGGGGAAAAATTGCTTTTGCAGCCGGGAGTCAATATAATAGAGGTCCGAGCGACGGATCGGTTCGCGAGGGAAAATAAACAAGTGCTGCGTGTCGTCTACGACAACGACGCGCAGCAAGTTAAAAGTTCATCAAGTTTATAACGCGTTAAACGAGGTTTTAGCTGTCAGGTTTTAGGTGTTAGCTTCACGACGGACGGCCGTCAAAAAGCTAAAACCTAACAGCTGAAACCTAAAACCTTTTTGAACTGAAAGCGGGGAGTTTCTCACTGAACAAACTGAAACGATAATTAATAAAAATTAATAAGAGAAATATTATGGCGAAAAAGAAAGATGAGTCTGAAAAAAGAGGGTCAAATGTCAATGACGGAGTTGATGCGGCGATCAAAGCTATTCAGACAAAATTCGGCGAAGGAGCGATCATGAAACTCGGCGACAAACCGAAGACGGGGATCGATGCGATCCCGACCGGCTCGATCGGACTCGATCATGCGCTCGGCATCGGAGGACTTCCGCGAGGACGCATTATCGAAATATTCGGACCGGAATCTTCGGGTAAGACTACCCTTTCCCTTCACGTCATTGCCGAGGCGCAAAAACGCGGCGGGATCTGCGCGTTTATCGACGCGGAACACGCGCTCGATCCGGAATATGCGCGGCGCCTTGGAGTAAATATTAACGATCTTTTGGTTTCGCAGCCCGATACCGGCGAACAGGCGCTCGAAATTACGGAAAGCCTCGTTCGATCAGGAAAGATCGACGTCATCGTCGTCGACTCCGTAGCGGCATTAACCCCGAAAGATGAGATCGAAGGCGAAATGGGCGCACATCACGTGGGTAAACAGGCACGCCTTATGTCGCAGGCGCTCAGAAAACTAACCGCGATCGTCGACAAGAGCAAAGGGCTGGTTATTTTCATCAATCAGATCCGCATGCAGATCGGCGTCATGTTCGGCAATCCCGAAACAACCCCCGGAGGCAAAGCGCTCAAGTTCTACACTTCGGTACGCCTCGATATTCGACGTATCGCTCAAATAAAGAAAGGCGATGAGGTTATGGGAAATCGCACGCGCGTGAAGGTTGTGAAAAACAAGGTAGCGGCTCCCTTCCGACAGACGGAATTCGATATCATGTACAATGAGGGCATTTCCAAACAGGGTGAGATCATTGCGCTCGGCGAAAAGTATGAGGTACTTCAAAAATCCGGCTCCTCATATAAATACGGCGACATCGCGCTCGGCCGCGGATATGATGCGACCCGCCTATTCCTGCGAGATAAGGCGAACAAAAAGGTTGCCGACGAAATTCTCAAAGCGATAATGCAAAAAATGGAAGAAGAGGCGACGAATGCGAGAAATATGATGGATGAAGGACTTTAGACGAGGTTTTAGGTTTTTCCTCCAGCGGGAGGATCCGCCCACTGGCGGAAGGTGTTAGGTTTTAGCTTAACGACGAACAAAAAAACGCTTTAATTTAAAGCGTTTTTTGCCGGTTCCATCATGAACCGGCGAGAATAGAAGGTCTAGATCTTCTTGAGGTTTTGATAGCCGAATACTGATGGTTTTGATAACAGGTCGCGGATGAGCCAGAGGGTGAGCGCCAGAGTGGCGACGAGGAGTATGCGAACGACAAGTTCGGTGTTTAAAAAGGCGCTGGTAAAAAATTGGTAGCTGGCGATGGGGTTGAGCAAAGACGGAGAGTTAGCCAAAACGTTCGGCACGGAAACCACTGAAAAAGATTCTTTGAGAACGGCAAAAAGCATGACGATCTTCATGGAGGTGGGGGAAAATATTTGGCGCAAGATATAGATGGTGCGGACTCGGCGCATTATTCTTTTTGTTAGGTTTGTCATATTATTTGATTTACGATTTATGATTTACGAATCGCTCCACCAAGGGCAGTCCTTTCCCCGTCGTTCCGCTATGCTTCCCATCTTACAGACGCTGTACACCTTTTCAATATTTTGTTTCGTACCTCACAAAATATTAGAAGAAGGTCTTGCGGAATGGGTCCCTGCCCATTCCTCACCTCTTTAAGGACTGCCCTTGATTCCGCTTATTGCTTATTCTCCATGTTGTACCGCGTACAGTTTTTTCATCGCTTGTTTGGCTCGAAAGACTCTGGTTTTGACGGCACTCAAACTCTCCCCTTCCATATCGGCGATCTCTTGCTCTTTATAGCCCAGAATGAAATGCAAATGCAATACTCGGCTCATTTGTTTGGGAAGATTTGAAAGAAGCGATGCGGCAAGATCTCGGAGTTCCATTTCGATGCCGGCATTTTCTTTCCCTGGAAGATTATAGAAAATTTCGTCTTCCAAAAAAACGCGTTTTCCGGATACTTTTTTTCGTTTCTGATGAAGCGTGTAGCAGGTGTTGAGTAGGATCTTATACCCCCACGAGCTGAAGGACGCACCCTCTTGCGGCTGGAAACGGCCGGCGTTCAAGTAGATCTTCGTGAACGTTTCCTGAACGGCATCTTCGGAATCTTCGCTATTGCGAAGCACCGTGCGCGCCTTTCGCAAAAATGCAGCTTGATAGCGAGAAACAAGCACTTCAAACACGGCGGGGCTTTGCAAAGAAAGTCGGAGAATGTCCTCATCTTTCATGGTTTGATGGTCGGGAGTCATTTTTTGTGTCTTTCTGCTTAATACTACTATAGTAACGGGGAAATAGTTACTTTGTCAAAGCTGAAGTGCTCACACCTACCCGTCATTCCGGCCCGGGATCCGCCAGCCGGCGGAGGAATCCACGGCGAGTAACAACACGACGTGGATTCCGGATCAAGTCCGGAATGACGACGAACGAGTTTTAGCGATTTTTCGGTAAAAAATGATGGGGTGTGAGCAGTTACTGTCCAAAGTTCTTGACAAATTACCAAATATTGTGGTATACTGGTTATGAATTAAAAAGATGTTTTTTTAATATTTATGTGGTGAATAACCACAGGAGAATGTGTCATGAAAACAGTGAGAAGACCAACGGTCGAATATGAATATCCTGAGGAGTTTATAAAAGCTTCAGAATATTTAAAGCTTACAAAACAGGAAATGGCGAGCCGCTTTAGAATGGGTATCGAAGCCCCTAAAAGAGTGGCCGTCCCAGAGCCCCCTCAATGTCTTGGCGGGTACTGCGAATAACGAATCAATTTGATTCAAAGAGCGAGGCGTTTAACGTTTCGCTCTTTTTTAAATGAGGATCTCACATTTTCCTTTCCCTTTACTGTTTTTTGACTTTTAGCCTTTTTTTGTTTAGAATACCGCTATGCTTGAATACAACGAAATTACACCGAAAAAGTGTATCATAATGGACGGGGCTCCGTATGAGGTGCTTTCTTCCCATGTTTTCCGGATGCAGATGCGCAAACCGGTCAATCAGACGAAACTTAAAAATATCATCACCGGCAAAGTTACAGAACGATCTTTCCATCAGTCCGAAAAAGCGGAGGAGGCGGATATTGAAACGAAAAATATCAAATATTTGTACCTGAACCGCGGAGAATATTGGTTCTGCGACGAGAAAGACCCTTCAAAACGATTTAAACTGGACACAAATTTATTTGAAGAAGGTGCGAAATACATCAAACCGAATACTTTGGTAGAGGCCATGCTTTTCGACGATGAATTTATCGGGGTGCGTTTGCCGATCAAAGTGGAATTGAAAGTAACGGAAGCTGCCCCGGCAGTCAAAGGCGATACGGCGACAGGAGCAAGCAAGACGGTCACCATGGAAACAGGCCTCACGCTGAATGTTCCCCTCTTTATCAATGAGGGCGATGTTTTGAGGATCAATACGACGACCTGTGAGTATGCGGAACGAGTGGATAAGAAATAGAGATACCAATATACGAATTTTTACGAATGATACGAATGGCAACGAATACGACGGCAAACGAATTAAACAAAAATCTGACCTTCTGCTTGAAAGTCAGATTTTTTGTTTTGATAACTTGGTCACCATTTTTGTCATTCCAGCCCGCGAGCTGGAATCCACGTCCGTCATTAATCCCCGTGGATCCCGGGTCCCGGCCCGGGATGACGAGGGAGGTGGTTTCTTAGAATTACAGCCTTTTGGATGGGTCGGCAGCAGCTCTGACAAGCTTAAGCTCAATTGAAAAAATCCGGCCAATTGATATACTGAAGAAAAGTTCTTTTTTTGGGGAGGATTCTCAAAATGAAACGATATGTTATAACCGGCGGTCCGTGTTGCGGAAAAACGACGATCTTGGATATGCTTGTTCTCTCCGGGTACGCGATAGTGACGGAAACGGCGAGACCTCTTATTGAGAGAGAGGAAAAGAAAGGAAGCGATGTGCTTCCGTGGAAAAACCCGCGCAAATTCCAGCGCGTTGTCGCGAGAATACAGTTTTGGAAAGAGTTTTCCGCTTTCATAAGAAGACCCAATATTATTTTTCTGGACCGAGGACTGGTCGACGGTTGCGGATATTGCGCCGTCGAAGAAGTGCCGATACCGCTGATCGTTCGATGGTTCGGAAGAAAACGTTATACGAAGGTTTTTTATTTGGAACGGCTTCCCTATATAAACGACGAACACAGAAAAGAAGATCCGGTTCTCGCCGCAAAAATACACCATGAGATATTGAAAGCATATGCCGCGTTCGGCTACGAAGTGGTCGCGGTACCGGTAATGCCGCCGGAGGATCGGGCAAATTTTATATTGAGCCACGTTTCAGGCGATCGGGTTTAAACAAAAAAGGACGGAGCTAGAGCTTCGTCCTTGTTCATACGTCCACGAGTCGCAAAACCGCAGCTGAAATTTGATTCTAACTAAATGCTACGCGAGACAAATGGACAAGTCAACAAAAACCAACCCGCAGAAATACGGATTGTTTTTTGTTTATCGTCCTATACTTGGCTTTATGATAGCATCTGGGAGTAAGTGGATGAGACATCGTAAAGTTATCAGTTATCGACCTCTTTCGCCTGCGCTACTTCCGCTTTTATCTTTTCCTGATCTTCTTTTGAAAGAGAAACGAAGCTGTTTTTGGTATTTTCATGCGAAATATCTGCATCCAGTAATTTTTCTTTAGGATAGGCTTCTTTGAGGGCTTTTACTCTTTCGTCATTATCAGCCAACGCTTTCAAGTCCGACGGGTTCATGTTTTTATCGGTGGAAAGCAGTTTTCTGGCAGTATAGAAGGAATTGAGAGTATACCAGTCTTCGGTTTCGTTGTAGCGCGTGGCGAGAAGATAGGTATTTCCTTCTTGCAGCATATATGAATCCGAATTTTTTGCATTTGGTGTAGGGTTATCATCTTCTACAGTATACAATACTCCGTCTTTGTATCCGCCGAATTGATCGACAGTAACGGTTCCTTGGAGATCGCCTTTGATGTTCTCGATAACTTCGACTTTAAATTGAGTTTCGGGACTGGCGCCAAGCGCTTTTTCTCCGTCTTGCTTAATGACGCGAGCGATAAATATGTTGTGGGATGCACCAGCGAGAATATCATTGTTAGTAAAGTCGGCCGCATAAACCGCGTGAATACTGGAAGCGCTCGGTGGCGGCGCGGAAAATCGAACATAAAAAATTGTGCTAATCACTAAAACAAATAAAATTAATATGTTTAATGTGTATTTGGTCATATTTTTGTTTTTTTAAATAAGGACATTCATATATTAAATTAGCATTTCTTCGGGTTTGAGTTTTGGCCAATCCATTGTACAGGCCCCGTTTATGCACGATACGCCTCCATCATATCGACAAGTACTGCCTGAAGAACTCATAAGATCCGAATGACAATCCAAGTTTCCCGGCAATTTTTTCATCCTTTCAACTTCTTTTTTATTCATCGGATTACCGCAATCATAGGGACACGCGACGGGAACAATGACGCAATCGGAATCGGAGGAACAATACCGTACTTTGCCTAACTCTCGTTCAAGGTTAGCCACACTAGCTTCATAATTTCCTCCCGAAAGTGGAGTATATCTGTTTGACTCAACCTTATAAGGCTTCTGCTGATCCTTTAGATAATAAGGACGCAGAACTGAAAAATAAAAAGTCAACGACAGAAATGCAAAAACTACGGTAGAGAAGAAAAAATATTTAGCTATTTTATTCATCATATATTATTTTATGGCCACAAATAATTATAATCACTTTCATCTTGTGTTCCCAAAGCAGTATGCAAAGTCTGCCGGAAAGAAAAAGTCCGACATTTGCCGAACTTTTTCAATATTATTCAGTTTATTCTACTGTGAGAGACAACGATGCGACTCCCGCAGCTCTCATGAAATCTTTGACTCTCGGGTTGTTTTCTGAGGCAATTAAAAGTTGTGCGCTGCTTAAAGAATTATCGGTCGTGATCAGTTCGCGGTCGAGGGGCGCACAACTAATACCATAAATATTGGTTTTTGGATTGTATCCTGTTGCAAAAAGATATGTAGCACCTGTTTTTAGATAAATATCTTCCGGATTAATTTTATCCGAAGCAATTCGACTTATATCTTCATCATTAACATAAAAATGACCAGTTTTGTCACTCAACCCTACGCCGCCCTGTGTAAGGGTAATATTTTTTTCCGCATTACCGCTAATTTGAGATAATACATTGACAGAATACTGGGTTGTTGGATATCCT
Source organism: Minisyncoccota bacterium (assembly GCA_023229825.1). GTDB lineage: Bacteria > Patescibacteriota > Minisyncoccia > Phycocordibacterales > CAIJYI01 > CAIJYI01. The sequence continues at coordinate 3,687 of JALNYN010000001.1, read as the reverse complement.
CCTTTTGACAAAAACCCAACTCTTTGGACTATTTTCCCAATAAACACATTGTCTGAAATTGAAAGCAATCCTTCTACAGTATCCACTTCCGGCGGAAATTCTGCATGCGAAACAAATATCTCAGCATCATCAATTGTTGTCAACCTTGAACGCATGGCGGTCGCAGGAGAAGATGACGGTGCAATTGAAACCTTTGCCGTTTCGATCGCTTTGGCGGTTGTGGTATCGGTCGCGGTTTCAATTGATGCCACTTTGTTAGACTGTTTTTCATTATCTGCAAGAATATTGGTTTTTATTGACATGGCATAAAACGCCAAGCCGCCGATTCCCGTCACGACTGTTGCAATAAGCAAATATTTTTTAATCTGTGTCATATGATTTGTTTAACGGTTAAACACTTTTAATAGCCCCACAAGTAATGATAAGCATCAGTATCTTGCGGACCAAAGACGACTTGATAGGTATTGCGATCATACATTATGTTTTCCCAGTAGCTGTGGAGTAGTCCGAGGGAATGACCGAGCTCATGCATTCCTGTGTGTTGAATTTGGTTGTAGTCGCGGCCTGCCAGTTTGCTGGTGTTTAAGTCAATTGTCGGCATATCCAACTCATCATTGTAATAGTAACGTCCTGTCCATTGTTCATCCGGATACTCCACTTCTTGCAATGTCAATACCTGTGAACAGGGCAAAATATTTTGTTTTCATTTTTTTATAAATAGTTAAATTTTAAAAACAGAATAAACATCCGATAATTATCTGTAAACCAACTACTGTCCGCTTTATGCCATTCGATATGCGATGGCGAAAAAGAAGTGTATGCTCCTCCATACGGATTTATGAAATGATTAATAACCATTACAACTGGATAAGATTCGCAATCAATCACATCGGGAATAAAATAAGCAGGTCCCATTGGATAACTCACTGGTTGTATCAAAGCAACACCTGCCACAGGAGAAACTGGTTCATTAGTGCAAAGTTGAGGCACTGGTGCAACGCCAGTTATCACAAGTACCAAAATACTCACCAAAAGACCTACCATCCACACAATGATTCGGATAATGTTTTTTTTATTCATATTAATCCCACAAAATTATAATCACTTTCATCCTGCGCACCACGCGTTGTTGATCCTGTTACCATGTAATGCCTTATATTTTGCGTTGCATGGTCCCGATACACTAACATAATAACACATTGCCCCACGATAATCAGTGGAAAGAAAAAGTTCGACGTTTGCCGAACTTTTTCACAACTTGAGAGATTATTCGATTGTTTTCAGTTCCACTTTTATTTTTTCTTGTTCTTCAGAAGAAAGAGATGCAAAACTGTTTGGGGTTCTGTTGTGAGAAATATCCGGCGCCATCAAGACTTCATCGGGATAGGCAATCTTTAAATTAAGAATTCTTTTATTGTTCTGTACTAATTTTAACAATTCTTCATTTGACAATGTCTTGTCTGTCGTTAATAATTCCGCGGCATAGGGCCAAAACACCAGAGTATTATCGCCTCTCGTAGCAAAAAGATAAGTTGAACCGGGGGTAAGAAGATAATTCGCTGGTTTTTCTCCTTCATTGAGAACAAAGAGTGTACCGTTCATATATCCTCCTATTTGATTCACTGATGTTTCGTCTTGTAAATTTCCTTTCACGTTGTATATAACCTCAACTGAAAATTGAGTTTCAGGGTCTCCACCACGAGGAACATTACCCGTCTGTTTAATTACCTTCCCCACAAACACATTATCCGCCGCTCCGACAAATTCCCTGTCATCGCCGAAGTTTACAGGAGGCATAATTGTCTCAATTACTGCAATTCTTGGTGTTTCGTTTTTTTTACTGATACCAAATCCCCACCAAGCGAGTGCGGACGATATCGCAACGATGCTGATAACAATAAATATATTTTTTGTTTTCGTTGTCATAGTTTAAAGTAAATATTATTAATTTTGACCCTCGCAATTATCATCGATCCAGCAATAAGTATAATCTCCTATATCTTGCGTTCCCAGAGAGGTTTGCGATGTTCCTGTAAAAATCATGATATTCCCAACATAACTATGATGTAATCCGAGAGCGTGACCAAGTTCATGAGTAACGATCATTTGTTTCAGACTGCTACTGTAGTCATTCATGTAGTATTTATTGTATTCAATTTTATCATAAGCACCCCAATATGCGGCAACTGCTTTGTTTACGTCATCCACTTCGTATATAGTTAAATCCAAAATATTTTGCCACCATACGTATGGGGCAATATTAACACCTCCAAGAGCGTTCCATGTGCCAATCCCGTATTCCAGTTGGGTGGAAAATTGCTGTGTCGAGCCGGCATCATATTCCCAATGCATACTCTTCCCTCCGTCAACGGAATTAGTTGAATTAAGATAATGTGTCTGCCCCAGCCATGGCCAAAAAGTCACATAATCACTCACAGCACTGTTTTGATTGCCATTCGGGTTGTATTTCGGATTGTATGGCCCATCCAGACTACCCCAATAGTTGTTCGTCGCGGTCGTTGTCGCATAGGATGGGTTGTGATACGCTTCGATTCCAAATCCGAAGAGAGAACTTTGTGTTAAATTAGTCGTTCCGCTTTGATGCCATATACCATAGGAATAACCGTTTGAGATAGTTGAAGATGCGATATGGTATGTCCCGCTGTTATTGATAAGGTTGGCGGCATAATAATCTCCTCCACCGTATCGGATGGTTGCATATTCGAGATTGACCACTCCGGAAGAAACGGTAATGTGTTTCCAGTCACCCGCAGCAGGAGAGGTCGATGTCGCGTCAGTGTTGTTTAATATGTCGTCTTTTATCGAAGTGAAGTAAATCGGATACGTTGATACTCCGACTGCGGTCAAGGTTCCACCGACTTGGATGTAGGCCGAATTGTTTTCGAATTTCACCACGGCTCCGGGACTGACAGTGAGAGTATGTCCGTAATTTACAGTATATCCTCCTGATATTATATACGGCAATCCGTCGGCAGGCCATGTAGTATTCCTGCCGGTACCGCCTTGCATGACAAAACCGCGTTTGCCGTAACCGATGTCTGAATTTGAATTACCGGAATTGCTTAACGTGAGGTAGGAAAGATTAAAAATTCCAGCTGCGGTTGCATTATTGAAAAAAGTCGAGTCGGTTATGGAAACTGAATTTTTCATGATGATAATTATATCACAATGCCGAAAAAACCGCCGTTGAAAAGACAAGGCTGGTTTTCTCTTTGCGTTTATTCTGTTGCCGTTGTCGGAGTTTCTGCCACAGGCATTGCCTCTTGAACAGTAACAGATTCAGTGGTTTGTGGTGGAACCGTTTCTTCGCTTTGTGTAGTTTTGGGCTCGACGACCGGTTCAGGGGTCTTGGGTTGATTTGCGGACGCTTTCATTTGGGCGACTTCGGCTTTTATTTTTTCTTGTTCGGCGGATGGTAAATCTTTGAAGGAGTTCATCGCGGTATATGTTTCGCCCATAGGAATTTTTTCATTGATATACGCCTCTTTGTATTTTATGACATTCGGGTCTTTCATTACGGCGGTAAGAAGTTCGGCATCGCTTAATTTAGAGTTATCGCTGAGGAGTTGCCACGAACGACCCGGAATTGAAATAACTTGCCAATCCTCCCTATCATCTTTTCTTGTGGCAAAAAGATATATTGATCCTGGTTGAAGGATATATTCT
>JALNYN010000019.1 GCA_023229825.1 Minisyncoccota bacterium | reverse complement strand
CGTGTTCAAATTATGATTTTTGCAGTGGAATTCAAGATGTTATCGGAGTTCCGATGTTTTTATTTTCTGTTTTAATCTTTTTTCTTTCCGTCTTGCTTTACTTCCTTCAAAAAGAAATATTTTATTCATGGTTCAGATTTTCGAAAAGATACATCCCCTTATCTTTCTTAGCGATATTCCTCTCTCTTTATTCATCCCGCGGAGACTGGCTAAATCCATTTGAAACAGAATTTCTTACTTGGGTGTTGGCAGGTGTGTTTTTCTTTGTGTCCGTTATTCTCATATTTGTTAAATCATGGAAATTACGAAGGGCATAAGGCACATTCAAGCGAGTGTGGAAAATTAAATTGTATGGAATATCGAAAAAAACTTGGGGTCATAGTAATTTGGTCTTTCCTTTTTGCCAGTTTTCTTTTCATTGTTTTTGGCGAACCTTTTGGTGAGCAAACAAAAAAATGGTGCGAGAAACTGTCTTATTGCGGAACGGCTCTTGAAGTAGTTATAATGCCGGTTTTTCTCTTTAGTGTTGCGGTTTTTCTTATATCCGGAATTCTTTACTTTCTTCGTGACGAAGTTTTTTGCGTGTGGCTTCATTTTGCTAAATGGTATATTCCTTGCTCTTTTATGGCGATATTTCTCTCTCTTGACTCGTCTCGCGGCGACTGGCTTAACCCCTTTGAAACAGAATTTCTTACATGGGCATTGGCCACATTATTTTTCTTTATTTCCCTAATCCTCATCGCCGTAAAATCTTGGAAATTGAAAGGGAAGTAAAGACTTTTAATCGATGCAACAGACATTAACATTGCAAAAAATATCAAACAGTAAATTTCAGACAAACGGCGCCCGGTTTTTTCCGCGCGACACTTTTATATGCAAAAAGAAACGTTACAACACGCGTTTATCAAAACAATGGTGCCTGTCCCCATTTTCCCTTGCTTTAGAAAAAGATGTTCAGGCTTTTTCGCAAAAAAAGATAGCAAACAAGTGGCAGATCGATAAAGTTCAAGCGCTCCGAATTAACGCGATTATTGGTGAACTTATCTCACAAACGAATGAGTTTATTCAGCTTGAGAAAAAAGAACGATGAGCGTAGAAGTAAAGAGGACAAAAAAGGATAGATAATATTTTAACAACATAAACTTATGAAATATAGACAACAAATAAAGACAATCGTAATCGTATTCTTCTTAATTGCCGCAGCTACTTTCATTGTGTATGCCCGAGACTACGGTTCCTATTATTTTCGTCAAAACTTGAAACCAGTTTTCTTATTCTCTCTCTCTCTTGATTACTGCTTCTCCTCTCTACTTCCTTCGCGAAGAAATCTATCTCACATGGCGAAAATTCACTCTGTGGTGTTTTCCGCTTTTTCTGTTTATTATACTTTTCCCAGATAGAGATGCCGCAGATATCGAAGTGGTTTCAGCGGAAGGGTTCCTTCTCTTTTTATGCAGTCTTTTTGTGGTTGTCTCGTTCATGATTATCGCAGTAAAATCATGGAAATTGAAAGGGAAGTAAACCGTAAGAAAATTTTAACCAATGGAATCAACAACCAGATTACAAAAAATATCAAATAATAAATTTCAGACAAACGGCATCCGGTTTTTTCCGCGCAGAACCTTCGCTATAAGCGAAAAGAAACACCTCAACACATATTTTGAAAAGAATGGGTGCCTGACCCCGATTCCCGGCAACCACACGGGGCTCCTCCCGAACGCGGACCCATCCTCTGATATTCGGCTGTACGAGCAAAACATCCCAAACTCATATTATCGCGAATTCGGCGATTTAAAATATGCCGGAACAGGCGAGGAAGAAGGCGTTATTGTTCGTCTACGGGGTCTTGACCTCGGGTCATTTACTTTTGATATTGAAGAAATATCGGGAGACGATACCATAACCGCTTCAAGTACCTTTGCCGATATTCCCGTAACTTCAGCTACGATCGCGACAATAGTAATTGGAAGCATGCAAAATACCGGCATTCTCCAATTGGATATTGAGGGCGATGGCATTATTGATTTTTCCATCAGTCCTTTGCAAGAAACCAATCCCGTCGTTTCATTGGGTGTATTTGAAAGTGTCGTAAAGACGCTTGGGTTGGATAAGAGCGTTACGCAAAGTATCATCGCAAAAATCAATGCCGTTCAGCAGTCAATCAAGAAAGGAAACATACAGTCTACACAGGGGCAATTAACTGCGCTTGTTAATTATATTAATGCGCAGACGGGGAAAAAAATAAATATGACGATAGCAAAGAAATTATTGGAAATAATAAAGCACATTCAAGTGGGTGTGGTAAAATAAATTGTATGGATAAGAAAAAAATATTAATCGCAGTAACTTCTATTTTATTTATCATTGCTACAGCTATTTATTTAGGACGATTCTTTTCGCCTTTGGGGACTTTGATATTTTCCTACTCATCGGTGTTTGGTTTTTTATTTATTATTCTTTACTTTCTCCGCGACGAAATTTTTTACCCGTGGGTTCATTTCGTAAAATGGTACATTCCTATCGCAGGATTTGCAATGCTTCTTTCCCTTCGTTCGCATGCTGGCTGGGGTATTGGAAATATCTTTGATACAGAAATCGTCACCATGTGGTCAGCAGGATTGTTTTTCTTCCTTTCCGTTATTCTAATGCTTGTTAAATCGTTAAAATTGCGTGATAAATAAAGCACATTCAAGTGGGTGTGGGAAAATAAATATATGGAATATAGAAAAAAAATGAGAAAATTAATATTAATTTCTCTTATTGTAGTTATTGTTTTTTTGTTACAACGCCGTTTGTACTAGATTGGTGTTGGGAAACGGCTTATTGTGATGACAAGATATTGGGCGGACTCATTGCGCGACCATTGGTATTATTTTCTTCCGCTGTGTTTTTAATTTCCTCATCCCTTTACTTTCTCCGGGAAGAAATTTTTATCTCGTGGCTTCATTTTACAAAATGGTACATCCCTTTTGCAGCTATTGCAATTCTTCTTTCTCTCCGTTCTCACGGGGGTTGGGGAATAGGGAATATCTTTGCGACAGAAATTGTCACCATGTGGTCGGCAGGATTGTTTTTCTTTTTTTCCGTTATTCTTTTGTTTGCTAAATCGTTAAAATTGCGAGGGAAATAAGCACGTTCAAGCGAGTGTGGAAAATTAAATTATATGGAATATAAAAAAACAATAAAATATATTTTAATATTTTCTATCACCGGAATATTTTTAGGTCTCGCGATATCGAATTTAATTGATGCTGCTTCGTGTTCAAATTATGATTTTTGCAGTGGAATTCAAGATGTTATCGGAGTTCCGATGTTTTTATTTTCTGTTTTAATCTTTTTTCTTTCCGTCTTGCTTTACTTCCTTCAAAAAGAAATATTTTATTCGTGGTTCAGATTTTCGAAAAGATACATTCCCTTATCTTTCTTAGCGATATTCCTCTCTCTTTATTCATCCCGCGGAGACTGGCTTAACCCCTTTGAAACAGAATTTCTTACATGGGTGTTGGCAGGTGTGTTTTTCTTTGTGTCCGTTATTCTCATATTTGTTAAATCGTTAAAATTGCGAAGCAAATAAAAATTAAACGTGACTGTCCCGAATTCCTTGAAGAGGTAATGCCTGTAACCAAATCATCATGTGTGAGGTTATCTATGGTAACATGAATACATTAAATCGCATGAGGCTGTACTTGATCGGCGCCGTTTCGCTTATTTTGGGCCTCCTATTCGTTATCTTATTCTATAATCAGGAAATAGGGCTCAATTATTCGCTGTTTATGGCTGCGGTCGCTCTGGCGGGGCTGTGGCTGGCGCGCAGTTTTTCTCGAAAGATCGGTCTTGAACAGTACGCGATCGTTGCGGCCGGGATGTTTTTTGCTTCCATGGTATTTGTTCGTTCAAGCGAGCTTTTGACCGTTCTGAATGTTCTTGGGAGCGTTTTCTTGCTGCTCACAGGGGTAAAATTGTTCGCCGGCGGTTCCCTGAGGATGTTTTCGCCTTTTGACTATATAAAGGTGCCGACCCTCCCGTTTTCCTTCATCGGACCATTTTTTGAAACTTTTTCGGAGATCGTTGCTTTGAAAAAGCTGCCCGGAGATACGGCAAAAACAAGAGAGATCGTCCGGGGCAGTTTCATGGCGATCGTTGCGCTCCTTATTTTTGCCTGGCTGTTTTCCTCTGCCGATGCCGGTTTCGCAAAACTTCTTTCAAATATTTTTTCAGTCGAGATCGATCAGGGCCTGATCAATCGAACATTTCTGGCAGCTTTTATTTCAGCTTTTTTTGTCGGCGCTTTTGCCTTCATGTTTGTCCGATCTCACACGAGCCCTGCGTCCTCCGAAGAAAATGTCCGCCATCTTGGGGGGCTCGAGACGACGATCTTACTGGTTTCGATCAACGCGCTTTTTACCGCGTTTATCATTCTGCAGATCTCGTATCTTTTCGGCGGAGCATCGCATATTATCGCGGAAGGGTTAACCTATTCTGAATATGCTCGAGAGGGATTTTTTCAGCTCGTGATAGTGGCGCTTCTTTCGTTCTTTATCATCGGCTTTGCGGAAAGGCAGGTCGTCCAAAAGGATGGAGGTCATCTCCGATCGTTTAAGATACTCTGCGGAACTCTTGTTTTTTTGGTGATCGTCATTCTTGTCTCCGCTTTTACGCGTCTTTCTCTGTATGAGAACGCTTACGGATTTACCGTCATTCGCTTGTTCAGCCACGCATTCATGGTATGGCTCGGCATCATGCTCTCCTTGCTCGCTTTTCATATCTGGAAAAACGGAAAGCCGTCCGAACTCGCTTTTCAAACTTTTTGCTCGGCAGTTATTTTTCTTTTCATGATGAATGCCATAAACCCCGACGTATTCATTGCCAAGCAAAATCTTGAACGCTATCGATCCACCGGTCTGATCGATGCGCAATATCTCGGGTCGCTTTCCGATGATGCGCTTCCGCATACGTTCCATCTGCTCAATGACCCGAAAGAGGATGTCAGCAGAAGTTTTGCGCGCGGACTTTATTGGGGAGAACACGAAAGGCGCAATTTCTGCAAGGGTGAAGCATGTCAGGAAACTTCTAATAATACGTGGCAATCAAATCGTTTGAACTATTCAAAAGCGGAGAAACTGCTGGCTCCGGTCCGAGCGCAGCTCGAAGAAAATAAGTCTTGGACGGAACCGACCCCCGACAGAATGCGATAGTCTTTTCTAAGAGCGATCGATGAACTTTTTTTCGAGATTTTTTAGCGCCTTTTCAAGATCTGCGGAATCTGTCAATACCGGCTTCCATATATCGCCGATCTTTTTGATCCTCTCGGAAACGGTTTTGATATTGAATTTTTTGGGATCGAGTTTTGGCGTCAGCTCCTTCCACTCAAGAGGAGTTGAAACGGTAGCGTCCGGGGTGGGTCGCAGCGAATAGACCGAGGCGGTGGTTTGCCCTTTTCTGTTCTGCAGATAATCGAGATATATTTTTTTCCTTCTTTTCTTGGGATCGCGTTCCAAGCTGGTGATGTCGGGAAGTTCTTCGTGGACCACTTTGCTGATCATCTCGCAAAAATTCCGCACGGTTTCAAAATCGTACTGCGCTCCGAGGGGAATATAGACATGCAGTCCCGATTTTCCCGAAGTTTTTATATATGAGTCGAGTCCGATATCATCCAAGATCTTTTTTAAGGTCAGGGCAACCGTAACGAGATCTTTCCAGGAACTGTTTTTCGGATCAAGATCGAATATCATATAATCCGGGAAATTCAGTTTTCCGATGCGCGAATTCCATGGATTGATCTCGATGCACCCGAGATTGCTCATATATAAAAGCGTGTCTTTATTTTGGCATACCAGATAATTCACATCTTCTTCGTTAGATTCTGAATGGATCTTTTCGAGCGTCACAAAGGGAGGGGTTTCCACCGTAAAATTCTTTTGAAAAAAGGAAGGTTTTGATACGCCGTTCGGATGGCGGTTGAGTGACTCCGGACGATCTTTCAGATACGGCAGAATATATCGTGAAATTTTTTGATAATAGCCGATGACATCTTTTTTCGCTAATTGTAATTTTGGAAAATAGATCTTGTCCAAATTCGTCAATGTAAGATCAGGATCTCCCTTGTCTTTCTGCCCGGTTTTTTTGACGACTTTTTCGCTCGCGACCGGAGCTTCCGCCACGACTTCCTTGGTATCCTTATCTTCTCTCAATCCCAAGAAAACGGCTTGCCGTATGATCCCTTCGCTGGTCCACTCCGCGAATTTTATTTGCGCGATCAATTTCGGGCGGATCCACGTTATGGGAGAATTGACGGGAACTTTAGTTTTAAAAGGGGAGGAGTCAGCGATAAGCGGTTTCATTTTGCCGTACAAACTTTTTAACGTACTCTCATCAAAGCCCGTACCGGTGTGCCCGGCAAAAAGTAATTTTTTATCTTTGTAAACACCCAAGACGAGCGCGCCGAAATATTTCCGCGAACCTCTCGGCTCGGTGAATCCGGCGATCACCGCTTCTTCGGTGTTATGGTTTTTGATCTTAAGCCAGTAGGTCGTACGCCGGTTTGGTATATACGGGCTGTCTTTCTTTTTCGCCATTATTCCCTCAAGATCCTTGTCGACGGCGAGATTGAAAAATTTTTCTCCTTGTTCTTCGACATACTCGCTTTCTTTGAGTTCGGGATAGTTTTTGAGAAATTCTTTCAGTATTTGTTTTCTTTCCAAAAGCGAAAGGGAAGTCAGGTCATTTCCTTCCAGATCGATAATATCGAATATGAGATATTCTATCCGCTCCGCACTCTCGGCATTTTGAAGCTCCTGAAAGCTGACATTGCCTTTTTTATCGTAGCCGACTATTTCTCCGTCCAAAATGACGGACTCGCTGACCGCGGCAAGTTTGTCGGCGATCTTTGGGAATCTGCCGTTGAACGTATTGAAATTTCTTGAATAGAGATCGACTTTGCCGTTTTGAATATTTGCCATCGCCCGATATCCGTCCCACTTTATTTCAAATATCCAATCAGGGTTGCTGAAAGGTTTGTCCGCCAAAGCCGCCAGCATCGGTTTTACTCTTTGAAGTTTTATCGGCTTCGCTTTGCTTTTTGTTTTCGTTTCTTCTTTTCCTATCAGTTTTCGTTCCGACAACACGGAACGGTTGTCGGAAAGCACATCCTCCTTCGCCGCATATTGATCGTCTTTTTTGATCAGCAGCCATTCTTTTTCCTTGCCTTTCAATCTGACTAAAGTAAATATGCCTTGTAATTTTTGTCCGTTCAGTTTGAAGTGGAGAGATCCTTTTTTTAATCCGGTTAAAAATTCCTTCTCGGCTTTTTTTGCGTCGTCGGTCTTAACGGAAGCATACGTGCCATTATCCCAGACGATCACTGATCCTCCGCCATACTGTCCCTTGGGGATCGTTCCCTCAAAGGTATTGTAGGAAATGGGGTGATCTTCGACTTGCATGGCGAGCCGTTTGACCGAAGGATCAAGCGAAGGTCCTTTGGGAACAGCAAAACTCTTCATGGCTCCGTCCATTTCAAGGCGCAGATCATAATGCAGATGCGAAGCGTCGTGCTTTTGTACCACAAATTTCAACGTCTTGACCCTGCCTTTCTTTGTGATTCCTTTGGGTTCAGTGGTTGCGGTAAAATCTCTTTTTTTGTTGTATTTTTTTAAGGCCATGATGCGCGATCCGTTACGGCTTCTTGTTCAAACTTTTTTTCAGCAATTTCATCAAGTCTTTCATTTCTGTTTTTTCCGAGTAAGGAGATTTGACCGATTTCTTTATTCTTTTGCCTTTCGCTTTCGCTTCGATGACTTTGAGCAGGCTTTCGGCATAGGCATCATGAAATTTGCCCGGCTCAAATTTTTTCTGCAATTTTTTTATCAGAGCCAGCGCGATCTCGAGCTCTTCCTCGCTGTGAGCTTTTTTCTTTTCCGGTACGCTGATGTCAAGATCGGCTTCTTCCAAGATCTCGTCTTCGTAGCGCAATTGCGTCAGCATGAGAAAATCTTTATTCGGCTTAACGGCTGCCATGTGCTGCTTGTCTCTCATGACGAATTTTGCGATACCGACCTTTTTTGCTTTCAGCAATGCGTCGCGAAGAAGAATGTAAGCCTTTGCAGATTTTTTTTCAGGTTCGATGTAGTAGGACTTTTCATAATATTTCGGGTCGATCTCCTGCTCGTCCGAGAATTGCACCACTTCGATCTGGTCTGTCTTTTCCGGAAGCGCGCTTTTAAAGTCCTCATTTTGGAGGAGCACGTATTCTCCCTTTTCATATTCATATCCTTTAACGATGTTTTCATAGGGGATCTCCTTGCCATCCTCTCTGCAGACGCGAACATAAGACACCGGACAATTGGCTTTTTTATCAAACAGCTTAAAACTCAGCGCGCGATCGCGCGTCGCGCTGTAGAGTCTTACCGGAATATTTATCAGACCGAACGACAGGGCTCCCGTCCATATTGATTTCATAAGATTATGTGAAGCTAATTTGTTAAAATGCGATGTCATTAAATGCTAGGGGCGATGTACCAGGACAGCGCTTTTCGTTTTTCTTTCTAGTGAAGATCGTCTAATTACCTCCTATTCCGGCGTTTTCTACTGCTGATTCGGGTTCCATAAGCTTGCCGAGATTTTCAAGCTCGATGGCCGTAAATAATTTCTCGGCGCGCGACAAAATTTCTTTTTCTTCTTTTTCCGCATGCTCAAGAAGAGATTCCATGATCTCGGTAATGCGCTCTTTTTTATCGCCGAGGAATACGCGGGCGGCAAGGATCTTTGAAGCCAGATTCTTTTGAGCGATCTCTGTTTCCATGAGTTCGTCCGAGCCGCCGAGCTTTTCTTTCAATGCGGGGTAGAAGTATATATCTTCCATTTGTTCGTGATACGAGAGCGCGTCCAGTATCTTAATTTCCACGTCTGCGCGCTTATCCTCTCCGATCGTTTTGAACTTATTAAAAAGCTCTCTCGCGGCCTCATGGTCTCGTTTTATAATGCGTGTGGCGTTCATACGCGGTTAGATACTTATATCGTATGAATACGCCATGAAAAACGCGACGCGATAATTTTTATTTTCCCCGATGCTTGAAAAACTCAACCTGCCGAAGGCGTTTAACCGCTTCCTCTCGGGTTTTATAAGGTCCCCCTAAATTTTTTTCGGTTTTCTCGGAGAGAACATAATATCCGTCTTTGCGTTTTTTGATCATTTTTTTGACCCGCCCGACAGCGGGTGTTTTTTCTTCTTCTTGACCGGATTCATCATGGCATTCTTCACCTTTCCCTCCAGCCTCGGCGGTCTGGTCAAATGATCCGACTCGCGCAACAATCTTTTTTTGTCGATGGGATCTTGTTTTTTCATATTCATAACTTTATTTTCATTTTGTTAAACTATCATGAACATTGATATAATGGATGTATATCCGCTAGAACAAAATATTTATGACGGCGAAAAGCATAAAGAGTTATATTATTATCGTGTTAGTGGCGCTCATGGCGATCGCCGCATCGTTATATTATCTTAACAGCAAAAAAAGCGCGCCCTCGATTGAGGTCTTGTCTCCGAAGACGGGCGATGTGATAAAAAGCGGGTCCGTACAGACCATACGATGGGTATCGAAAGGCATTCCCTCTGAAAATAAAATATCGGTAAGCATAAAGCGCGTCCCGCCCCCGCCTCTCCAAACGGAAGGACAGGAGTTCGATCCGATCGTTTTTATCGAACTCGCAAATACCGGGTCTAAAGAATGGGTCGTTTCCGATATGTATCCGAACGGGGAGTACATTCTTGAAGTTGCGAGCTATGCTTCGATCCCTGTTACTGATCCGATCGTTGCGGAAAGCGGAAAATTTATCATACAAAAAGAGAAGAGAAATAGAGTGCAGGCCGCATTCAAGAGCGATAAGCTCGGACTCGAATTTTCTTACCCGTCCGGACCGGAAGGTTATGTTTTAGAGGAAAGAATGCCGATAGAGGGGGAGAAGGACCTGATACAAACCATCATATTGTTGCGAACCGAAGACAAACTAAACGAAAGCAACATACCGGTCGGAGGAGAGGGTCCTGCAACGATCACCATATCGGTTTTTAAAAACTCGAAACAACTGCCGCCGGAAGCATGGGCGGAGGAGAATATCATGTACAGCAATACCAATCTCAGACGCGGTGAAATTTCGAGAACGACGATAAGCGGGGCAAAGGCGATCCGATATTTTACGGACGGACTTTATGCTTCTGAAAACGCGGTGATCGCGGATAACGATCGTGCGTACGTCATAACGGGTATGTTTTTGGATGAGGATTCCGATCTCCGGCGAGATTTCGAACCATTGATCCGTTCGTTCAAGATCATTCCAAGATCGTAGAACATCCGCTGGATTTTTTTAGCGGAGTTGTTACAATAAGGTAATGATGTTTTCCAAACGAGCTCTCATTTTTTTGTCGATCCTTTTTGCGGCGCTTCTTCTCGGCGCATTTATTTTATTTTTTAAGAACGGCAAAGGTCCGTCAGGAAGACCTTCCTACAAAAGTCCCGTTGTTGATATGACCGTTCCGTTGGATTTTACAAAGACGGGATATATTACGATCAATAATCCCGGACAAAAAACCGGAGTAATGTATCTCGTGTATGAACAACCGGGCGCTCCCGCTCTCTTCAAAGAACTTAAGATCGATGAAAAAAGCGTTTGCATCGGAGGTTTCGGTAAAATGCCTTGTATGGCGATGAACATAGACTGGGGAAGCGCTTTCAGTGGAAAACGAGCGGAGGTAAAAGGCATCACAAAAAGCGATGTGGTCGTGGTACGGCAGCTTCGAGTGATCGATCTGCCGATCTGATCATTCAATATTAATATCTTTTATTTATTCGCGAACAGCGTTTTCGATCGATGATCCATTTTGTGCGTCCTTTGTCAGAACCGGAGTTCCTGCATAATAAATGGATGATCCGTTATTGGCCGCAGCTTCGAGGGTTTTCGTTTCTCCGATATCTGTTTTGCTGCCGTTCCTTACGCTCACGCCGGCATCGTCCGCGGTGAATTTTTTTGCGTCGATCGCCGATGCGTTTTCCGCGGACAGCGTCGCTTCGGTCGATGCACCGGAAAGTTCCAGAAAACTGCCATTGCCGATCTTCACCGAAAGTTTCTCCGCTGTTGTTTCAAAACTTCCGCGCGATGCATTCGTCAGGAATATCGACATCGCTTCCGACTCCGCGGACGTTCCTTCGAATCGAACGCCATTTTCTCCGCTAAAGGCGAGCACTGACGGTGAGGTTACGGTCACCGTGGGCGTGATCATGCCGCAAAAAATACATATGAATTTTTCCGGCTTGTCTATCGGTTTGATGGAGAGAACGCCGTTTTGCGAGACGACGGAAGTATTATTGATATATCTTTCCGGGGCGGTGAGCGTTACCGATGTCGTGGTTCCTTGCGTATACACGACATGAACGCCGTTCTTAGCTGAGATCGCGGAGAACGGGGCGGTTATTTCAATGATCTTGGTTTTTTCTTGAAATGCGGGATTTGTTTTTGTATATGAAATGAATTCTGCGCCGTACACTAATCCCGATACCGTACTCACTACAAGAGCGATGAACCAAAAGCCGAGCAGTGCGAACATCGCCGGCATGCTCACGCTCCAGCGCTTTCGTATCAGTATGTTCGCAAAAAATATAAGAAACAGTACGGGGATCGCGAGGGACGCGTACAGAGAGACGGATGTCACGGCGATCGCAAAAGGTGAAAGCACTTCGCTTATCGGGAAGTCAAAGTACGCTTGCCCGGCGGGGATGACCATCAGGATAAAAACAACCGTGAGGGCAAAAAGAGATATCGTTGAAATAAGCAAAATGACAATTCCGATCACTGTTCCGAGAAACGGAATAAGTTTGGTAAAAATAAATGAAACGATCTTTTTCAAAACGGAAAACGGACCGGAAAATATTCGGTCTTTCAGTCCTTTATCTCTCTTTACTTCTTCGACCCGTTCTTTCACTCTTTCCGTAATGGTTTCAATAGTAACCGGAGTCCCCGTCATTTCCATTCGTTGCGAAACGGTTTTTGCTTCGGGTATGGCAAGCCAAAGGATCAGGTAGATCAATATGCCGATCCCGTCGAAGATCGTGAAAACGATGAAAGCGATGCGCACCCAAACGACATCAATACCGAAGTATGCGGCAATTCCGGATGCTACGCCCGCGACGACTTTGTCATCGGGGTTTCGATACAGACGTTTTACCTTTTGCGGCGTTCGATCTTCCTCGCTCCGCGTTCCTTCTTGGCGTTTCGATTTTATATCTTCGAAATCTTCCACGCCGCCCATGGCCGCCATGACCGCATTTACTTCAGTTTCCGAAATAATATTCTTGCCGCTCTCTATAAATTGTTCGGCTATGCGCGCTTCAATATCTTTAACCACTTCGATCTGATCCGGATTATCCTCAAAGTGAGATCTGATACCGGAAAGATATCGATCGAGCGATTGATAGGCATCTTCCTCTATTATAAAAGGAGACCCCGCAAGTGAAATTGAAATTGTTTTTTTCATAGTAAATGTAATAGTGATAAAAAATATTATTCAGGGTGCATTTCGTCCGATGGCGCGCTCTGTCCCGCGATCAGCGAATCGACAGACTTGATAAGCGACCTCCAGACGGTTTTGAGCTGAGCGAGATCTTCTTCACCGAGCGGAGTGAGCGTGTAATATTTTCGCGGAGGTCCGGACTTGGATTCTTCCCATGTGTAGTTCAGAAGTTTTTCCGATCTGAGCCGGGAGAGAAGGGGATAGAGCGTTCCTTCAACGATGAGAAGATCCGCAAGTTTGAGTTTTTTTAATATATCGGACGCGTAGATCTTTTCTCTTGAGATAATAAGCAGCACGACGAATTCAAGCATGCCCCGGCGCATATCGGCCTTGGCGCTCTCTATTTCCGTACGTATCTTTGGTGAAGTTTTATCATACATAAGGGAAGTATATCACATAGTACTATGTAGTGCAAGGTACTAAGTATTAAATAACTCATTTCTTCATTAAACATTTAGTATGGGTGCGTAGCAGATGTTGCGCGAGCTCTAACTCTGCTTCTGTGCCATGCAATGGGCGTCAGATATTAATGGCTTTTTGTACGCGCGGGACCGGTTCGTCCTCTCGTTTAGCAATTAAATATATTTCTTATTATGGCAAAAACCAGCACCTATTTAAATTTTTCTCGTTCGACGGAAGAAGCCTTTAACTTTTACAGATCCGTCTTTGGCGGAGAGTTTGTCGGAGGCATTACTCGAATGGGAGAAACTCCTCCAGAAGAAGCGATGCCTCCGCTCGCCGATGAAGACAAAGATCTGGTGATGCATATCGCTTTGCCGATCCTTGGCGGGCATATGCTTATGGGAACTGACGCTCCGGAATCGATGGGATTTCATCTCACGCAAGGCAACAATGTTTATATTAGTCTTGAACCTGACACTAAAGAAGAAATGGAAAGACTTTTTCAATCACTTTCCGAAGGAGGAAAGATCAGCATGTCGCTGCGGTTGATGTTTTGGGGAGCCTATTTCGGATCTTTTACCGATAAGTTCGGTATTAATTGGATGATCAACTACGCTCCGAAAAATGAATCGAGTGATCAGTAACGCGGGTGTGCGTGTGTGTGGATACGGTCGAAGCAAAAGATCCGCCTTTAGAAGGCGGATCTTTTGCTTTTCAATTTCTATAATAATTATGATTCCGGAAGCGCATCCCATTTTTTCATAATGCCGTCTTTCCAATCCTCTCGCTCATCTTCGCTCATGGAAGTCATTTTCTTGTCATTGGGGTGATCGGTCCGCATATGGTTCATAGCTTCGTCCATCATCTCCTCCGGCGTTTCCGCGCTTATTTTTCGATCGCACGGACCGCCCATATCTCTGCATGTCATTGTTTTCATATATTTTTTATTATTGTTATGAATAATATCGGTGTAGCGCCTTTTCTCGATAATAATACGTTTACAGGATTTGTTTCTTTCAGGTTTAGAAAAACATCTTCATCTGTTTTTTAAGATTGGAAATAAACGCTTAATGAGAAACGTATCAAGGGAAACGGATAAATGCCAGAGTCAAATAGATCGAATTAATAATTTTATAATAATATAATCACGCCTATGAAAATGAAAATGAACAAACGCAGGATCGGGACCGTAGCGAGTATCGCGGTATTTGCCGCCTATACCATGGCTGTTTTTCCGTTCGCTCCGGCTTGGGTAAAAGCTCAGAGTTCGACATCGAATACGTCGACGACAACACCTGCGACGATAGCCGTGGCTGTGGCCACCACAAGGACTGTTCCTGCGAAAGTGTTGAATGTTGATCCTGACGGCTCTGTCCTTATTCGCGGAGCGCTCACCTCTGTTTCGACCACAACTATGATGATCGAGAGCTGGGGCGGACCGTGGACCATAAATGTTCCGATCTTGGGTGTTGAGATATACCCGGCATCCGTAAACGGAAATATCACTCAATTCAAGGTCGGTGATTTCATCGGCGTCTTGGGTACGGTCAGTACTTCGGAGAACTTTGTTATCGACGCAAATGTTGTTCGCGACTGGACGTATCAATTTGAATCGCCATCGCAAGCTACCGTGCCTGCTGCTTCAGTGATACCGACCGCGCCCGCGATCCCAACCGGTACGGCCACCACGTCAGTTGCTTCAACGGGCAATATCGGCACGCTCAGCGTTCCTCAAAAATATTTTGGAACGGTGAGCGATCTCCGATCCGGATCATTTATATTGCTGACAGGAGACAGATCTTACACCGTTACGGTGTCTCCGATAGCGCTCGTGGTGAATAGCGGATGGTCAACCATTTCTTTGGCGAGTCTTCGCAATGGCGATACCGTTGAAGTGAGCGCCATTCCGACCAGCGCAGTCGGCCTCACCGGCCTCATTATACGAAATACAGCGACGGCTCCGAACCCGATATCAACCTCAGCGACCAGCACAGCCACCACGAGTACGAGTACTCTGCCGGCCGTGGACACTTCGACAGCGACGAGCACGGCAGGAACGATCGCAACCACGACAGCAACGACAACAAACACAACCACGGCAACATCAACATTAGCGACGACTACGGCGGCAACATCCACCGCAGCGACGTCTACCAATGCTTATTAAACAAATATTATAAAACGAAAAACGGCGGTCTTGCGACCGCCGTTTTTCGTTGTCATGAGCGCAATTGTTCACTTTTGTAATTTCGAGTTTGGGAATATAATAAAGAAAAAACTATTATGAAAAAGTTTTCTCTCATTTTTATCGTTTTGGTGATCGTGACCTTGAGCGGTTGGCATATCTCGGAACGTTCGAAAAAGGCAGATGTTCCCGTTCCTGAAAACAAGCCGATCGCCGTGGTCCTGTATTCATGCAAAGAAGGAAATACCATCCAAGCGCAATATTATAAGGGAGAGTCTCAGGCTCCGGTCAAGCCCGGTGAACCGCCTATTCCAACGGGAAGCGTGCAATTAAAATTAAGCGATGGACGCGCGATGGAAATTCCGCAGACGATCAGCGCCGACGGTATTCGATATGCCAACGCGGATGAGACATTCATTTTTTGGGGAAAAGGGGATGGAGCGCTGGTGCTGGAAAACAATTCGGAGAAAAGCTATATCGGATGCATAAAGATCGCCGATGCGCCCGCCGGATCCGATCTTTCAAATTTCTATTCCGATCCGAGCGGATCGTTCTCTCTTCGCTTTTCCGAAGGTTACGCGGTCGATCCGTCATATCGATACGATCTTGAACGGGGAAAAAAGATCGCCGGCGTAAAGTTTACGATCCCTCCCGAGCTCGCGGAAGGCACCAATCTTTCAAACGACAGTTATCTCAGTGTTGAGACTTTGCCGATGATGCCCGAATGCACTGCAGATCTCTTTCTGTATGACAAAACGACTGCTCAAAATATAACCGAAAAGAATGGCGCGGAATTCTCGGTCGCTTCTTCGACTGGCGCCGCCGCCGGCAACCGATACGAAGAAACCGTGTACGCCATTCCCGGTTCCGATCCGTGCATGGCGATCCGATATTTCATTCATTACGGAGTGTTCGAAAACTATGCTCCGGGCATGGTAAAAGAATTCGACAAGACGTCGCTTCTCAAAAAATTCCACGAGATCAGAAGCACCTTTGTTTGGAATCAATAGAATAAGTTTTCTCAATTTAACTTTCAGGCAAGTAAAACGGTAGCGGAGATTGCAAAAATTATTCCAATGGTGATCTTTAGCGTAATTTCCTCTTTAAGGAATAAAACCGACAAAATTACTGTTATAACAGGATAGAGAGCGGTTAAAGGGACGACAAAACTGGAGGGTTTTAACTTCAACGCTATTATGAAGGTGACAGTACCAATACCCCAAAGGATTCCAAAAAGATATCCATTTAAACTAAAATTTTTGGTGATGGATACTACCTCGTTTTTGTAAAAAAGAGCAACAAGCAATGCAACGGATAACGTGCCCAATGCTTCCAGTAAGTATCCGTAAATCGAACTCGAATGCTGTAAAACCGTTTTTCCAAGGAACGCACCGATTCCCCATGCAAGAACCGTGATAAAAATAAATATGTTTGCTGTCATGGCGAATGTATTCGTAAATCCTTAAATCCGTTAATCCTTAAATCTTTTAGCGTCTACGCCTCCGACAAATATCCCCAGCCCATGAGCCGGTCGCTGTCTTCGGGCCATCGATCGCCGATGTCGCTTCGGTAATACATGTTCGGAATGAGAACGTTTTGCACTCTGCGGTAGGCTTGCATTTGTGCTTGCTTCATCGTTGCGCCCTGTCCGGTCACGATGAGCGCCGTACCGTCGGACGCGGCGCAGGACCAAATACCGTTGATCTTTCGCACCCCTTCGATATGAACGCCGTCTTGCTGATCTCGTTTCTTGAAGAGGATGCCTGCATCTTCAGAAAGCTCGCGATAGGTTTTTTTGTCTTCGAACGGGAAGGGAGGGACGACGATGCGTACGCCGACGGAAAAACCTTTTTTTACTTTAAAATCCGTATTCACGCCGTTGGCCAGATCATAAAGAAACTGTCCGATCGGCGTCGTGATACTGTCGGTTTGTATCTGGATGGTCGGATAACCGAAGCGCGAGGTAAATTCGAGCGGATAAATTCCGTTGCCGTTCACCATAGTATTGATGTCTATATAGCCGGCAAATTTCTCTTCCCGCAGTTTTGCTTCAAGTTTTTTAAGAGTACTGTTGAACATTTTATTAGGCTTGCTCCAGAACATGCTTGTGCCCATTTCTCCCGTGGATGGTCCGACATTGCCGGGAAATAATTTTTTGTGTTCAAAATTGATATTGATCGGTTCGAGAAATCGGTTGCCGTTGAAAAATGCGCCGATAGCCACTTCAACGCCGGTTGCTTTTTTCTGAAGCTGAAAAATTTTGATGACGTTTGCCCAAGTTTTTTTATATATCTGCAAAAGGTCGATGACATCGGATCCGTCATCTTCCATTCCGACGAAAAGAAGATGCTTGGTATTCTGCGCTTCGCCGGATGGTTTAATGACATAAGCCGCCGGATGTTCCTGAACATATTTTATTCCCTCGTCAAAATTCGTGAAGTCCTGGCTGAGAATGGTGTTCACGCCGGCTTGTTTCAATTCGCTCTGTCCGAATCCGCGGTCATCCTCAAGCCGATCGGTATACGGCGTTCCTCCGATCACGGCTTTTCCTTTTTTTCGCAATTCAGCCGCAAGCGTTCCGTGGCCGTTCGTGTCGTCAAATACGATAACATCCGCCCAGTCAACTTCAGCACGCCAATTCGTGACTTTCGGAATAAAACCGTCGCCCGTAAGGCGCTCGTCTTTTTCGTCGATATAATATTTGATCTCGTGTCCTTCTTTCTGAACTTGCCACGCAAGATCTACGTGAAGCCCTACATGGGAGATAAATAAAAAGTGAAGTGGTTTCATTATAAGTGCTATTTTTTAGGTTCAAACATCAGATAATCAAACGGTTCGCCTGTCCCATACCAATTATCTATTTTACGGATAAATTTTGCGCCGTATTTTTGGAATCCGACGCTGCTGTTGTTTTTGGTATTAGCATGCAAAACGACGGTTCTGTCCGGGAATGTTTCCAGGAATTTTTTCAGAAGTTTTCCGAAATATCCTTTTCCTTGCATGTCGGGACGGACGACGACGTTATTCAAATATAATGCCCCGGGAATTTGTTCAATGTCAGGATCTGCCTCGCGCAGTTCGTCAATTTCTTCCGCCAGATCGATCGTCATAAGATAGCCGGCAATGCGTTCTTCTTCGTCATAGGAAAGTATGTTGATGGCGCTCGGGTGGTGAAGCGCTTTATGCATCTCTTGTTCCTCCCACGCGAGTGATTCGTGAAAAACTTCGCTTTCCATTTTTGCGATCTCTTTTATGAGATCTTCCGAAATATCTTTTTCTATAATGGTTTGATTGGCTTTTGACATGACATTATTATACCTTTCTCTCGCAAAGACACAAATTTGTGATATACTTTTACCATGAAAAAGCATGCTGACGTTTACATTAAAAAAATAGAGGATCATAACGATCACGAGGTTTGGCTCGTCGACGGAGTGCTGATCCGCAACGAACTGAACGACAGTTTTACCGAGTACGGATATCACGTGCGTTTTCCCTTTATTCCTCAGAACGAGATTTGGATAGAAAAAGACACCAACGATGACGAATGGAAATATTTTTTGGAAAATGTGGATTTCGAAATGAAAGGTTTGGCGGAAGGGAAGAAACTCGAAGATGTCGCGGAAAAAGCCGATAAAGCGGAGCGAAGGGATAGAAGACAATCTCCTCAAATGCGAAAAATAATCGAATCGCACCATGAGCGCAAAGAAGCGCTTGAAAAGATCCGCAAAGAAAAATTTGATGAATATTGCAACGAGAACATTACGGTTTGGCTTATTAACGGAGAATTCGTGCGCACGCTATATTTTTCCGAATATGCGTACGGCGGACACGATCTGGTCTATGATTTTGTTCCACAAAATGAAGTTTGGATCGAAGATGTTCTTGAACCGAAAGAAAGAAAAATTATACTGCTCCATGAACTTCACGAAAGGTCTCTCATGTCCGGCGGAAAAGATTACGAACATGCGCACCATGGCGCGATCATAGTGGAGGCATATTACCGCGAGCATCCCGAAGAGCTGCATGAAAGACTGAAAGAGGAGCTCGCCAAGAATAGTTCTTAGGTGCATATCGATTGCCGTGGTATAAATAAGCTATGGATAGTTCAAACCCTTCGCGTGAGAAAAATAAAATGGGTGTTTATCTTGGCGTGATCGGAATGCTTTTCTTGGTTTTGGTTTTTACGGTTATCACTGAACGCGCAAATTCTTCTTTTAATACAAACGCCACATCGACAGCCTCCGGAACAAAGGAACAGGTTTTGGAACCGGCGCCCGAAGTTTCAGCTCCGCTTGTTTTGGATACCGTTCTCTATGATAAAAAAATGCTAGGGCTCGCGACCTACGCATCGACGACGTCAACGACCACAGCGAGGCTTTGGCCGGTCAAAACCGTTTATCCGAAGGCGGGAGCCATTCTTCCATTTTCCCGCATCGTCGCCTATTACGGCAATCTGTATTCCAAAGGCATGGGCGTGCTCGGCGAATATCCGGAAGACGTCATGTTGGAAAAACTGAAGGCTGAAGTAAAAAAATGGGAGAAGGCGGATCCGGAAACTCCCGTTATACCCGCATTGCATTATATTGATGTCACCGCTCAAGAGAGTGTGGGAAAGGATGGCATGTATCGGCTTCGAATGCCGGATCATCAGATCGATGAAGTGCTGCGCATGGCGAAAAAGATAAATGCGATCGTTTTTTTGGACATTCAGGTTGGGAAAAGCACCATGCAGCAAGAGCTGCCGCTTCTTGATACCTATTTAAAAATGCCGAATGTGCATCTCGGCATTGATCCGGAATTTTCCATGAAGACGGGAAAGAGGCCCGGCACTGTCATTGGGACGATGGATGCGACCGATGTGAACTATACGGCCAACTATCTGGCAAAGCTCGTCCGCGATAACCATCTTCCGCCGAAGATACTTATTGTGCATCGATTCACTGAAGATATGGTAACGAATTATAAAGCGATCAAGCCTCTGCCGGAGGTACAGATCGTGATGGCGATGGATGGATGGGGACCGCCTGAAAAAAAGATCGGTACCTACAAACAGGTCATCTATCCCGAGCCGGTCCAGTTCACCGGATTCAAACTTTTCTACAAAAACGATCTTCGCGCTCCGAGCACGCGGCTGCTCACTCCTTCGGATATTTTAAAATTAAATCCGAAACCGGTGTATATACAATATCAGTAGACGGAGTATAAGGGATTAGTATCAGTGTCAGAGACGACAGACGGACGTGTCATAATAACTTTTTCAACTTATGAAAAACCGGGCGCCTTTTCAGGCGCCCTTGGTGCGTGCTTCTTTATCCCTTAGAAAAAAGTGATGTGCGGATAGGTGCGAAAGAGCTTGTCGAGCGAATCGATGTCTCCGATCATGCGCAGAGCTTCTGCGAACAGACGCTGGTCGTCCATTTGGCAGTGGTGATATTCTACGCCTTTCGGCATTTTGTCTAAACGCATTATTTCGTACAATGTCGTTGTCTTGTCCAGTGCGACTTTCGTGTTATGCAGTTTTATTCCCGAACACTTGGCAATGGATCCCGCTTGCATGACAGAAATAGCATCCCGCGGCGGTTCATTATACGCCCGCGCAAGAATAGAGTTATAATCGCTCTCGTTGATTATGCCGCCTAGTTCCGCGTATCGTTTATAACAGTTTCTTATTTTCACCGTCTCTTTCATGACACTATCCTCCTTGTGAAAATGGGCATCTGATATCAGTATACGCGTTTAAAGAAAAAGTAAAAGGCGCAAAACAAAGATCCTGACCGAATGAGATCGGTCAGGATTGTGAAAATACGCTTTTCTTGAAAATGTTCGAGTAAGCCTATTCTTCTATTTTTTTTCCAGAGGATAAAATTCTTCCAGCGCTTCTTCCAGTTCCGCGGCGAAAGTGAAAACTGGACCTCCTCCCATCATCATCGCAACACCAAAGACTTCCAAAACTTCTTCGCGGGTGGCTCCGAGTTTTTTACATTCTTTCATGTGATGAAGCAGACATCCGCTGCATCGCAAAGCGAGAGCGATCCCGAGCAGGATCAGTTCTTTTGTTTTGGCGGAAAGCGCGCCATCCGATCTGGCCTTCGCTGAAAATTGCAGATAAGGGGGAATGGTTTCGGGAAGGTTATTTTTTGCGAACAAATATCCTTTGTTTACTTTTGTCAGTTTTTCACGAGCCGGCGTTGTCATATGCATTTCTCCTTTTTTTGGTTTGAACACAGCCATTGCCAATGTATCACACCGGATAAACGCTTGGCTACTTGCATTTTTTTTAAAAATATGTTATTATGAAGAGAATAAGAGTAACAGCTAATAAATAATCTCTATATGGGTAATTTTAATCGAGGGGGAGATCGCGGCGGAGACAGAGGCGGTTTTCGCGGAAATGGCGGCGGACGTGATTTTGGACGGCCGACTTTTCAGAAAAGAGGTTTTGGTAATAGCGGTCCGATGCATCAGGCAACTTGCGCTGATTGCGGAAAGACGTGCGAAGTACCCTTCATTCCGAAGGACGGAAGACCCGTATATTGTTCGGATTGTTTTATGAAAAAAGGAGGAAGAGATGGAGCGAGCGACAGAGGACAGGATCGCGGAGCGAGAGATTTCCACAGCTCGGCCGATCGTTCTTTCCAAAAACCGGCATATGAACAGCCTCGCATGGACGGCGACACCAAGCGGCGATTGGAATCGATAGAATATAAGATCGACAAACTCGTTCGCTCGATGGACATGCTCCTCTCGGCAAAGATAGCTCCTTCAGAAAAAGCGAAAGAAGAGAAACCGAAGGACCCCGCGAAGATCAAAGAAGAATTGACCGCGGTGGTAAAAAAAGTTTCCAAAGAGGCAAGTAAGGAGGTAAAGGCCACGAAGGAAGCGAAAGCGGAGAAGCCGGCAAAGAAAGCAAAAACAGCTAAGAAATAGGCTCACAAAAAATTCGCCGCGCTCGCGGCGAATTTTTTTGCTGCCAACAACTTCACTCTGCGTTCAGAAAGAATTGATCATTGGAGCGGCCAGTTGTTCGGGTCTGATAGATTTTCCATTGATTTTTCATTATATTAAGCTATTATTATAATATGAATCCCAACAGCGATACGTCTCGATCCGCCACTTCCGACTTGAAGCGGCATTTTTCGGGCTCCAGCTTGTTTTTTAAGACATATGACAAGGGAAAGCGGATCCTTCCTCTCTTTGTTATCGGGGCATTTCTTTTTTACCTCATAAAAGAAGCCAGAAGTTTTAAAGATATAGATATTTTGGGAATGAGCGTCAGCCTGCTTGCGGGGCTGTCCATTTTTCTTTACGGGATGTCGAAGATGGAAAGTTCGCTCAACCGTCTGGCAGGAAGCCGCGTAAAAAAAATGCTTGAGACGGCGACCGAGAAAAAACTTTCCGGATTGGCGACCGGCGCAGCGGTCACCGCACTCGTCGGTTCTTCCTCCATCACGACGGTCATTCTTATCAATCTGGTGGGGACGAGCATACTTTCGTTTGCTCGTTCGGTCCCGGTGATCTTTGGAACCAATATAGGATCTACCGTCACTCTGCAATTGCTCGCGTTCAACGTCGATGCGATCATTCCGTATTTTCTTGTTGGCGGATTTTTTCTGCTGTTCATAAACAAAAATAACAAAAAATGGCAGAGTGTCGGAAATGTTGTTTTTGGACTGGCGCTCATTTTCTTCGGTCTGTCCCTCATGAAAACGGCGATGATCCCGCTCAAGACATTTCCTCCGTTCGGAGAGATCATGATGAACATGGAAAATCCGTTCTTTGGCATGTTCGTCGGATTCATCTTTGCCGGATTGATCCAGTCAAGCGCGGGGACGGTCGCCGTCGTGATCGCGCTCGCCGCCAACGGTCTTGTGACACTGCCCGCCGGTATCGCGCTCATTCTCGGCGTGCATATCGGAAAATGCAGTACGGCTTTTTTGGCAGGCATTGGAAAGAATGGACTGGCGGCCAGAGTTGTTGTCGCCACCACCATCTTCGCCGTATCGAGCTCTCTGGTATTTATATTCTTTATTCCTGAATTAGCGTATGCCGTGCAGTGGGTGGGAGGCAGCGTTCCGCGGCAGATCGCAAATGCGCACACGATATTCAATGTGATCGCGGCGCTGGCATTTCTCCCTTTCACTGAGACGCTTACGGCGTTCGTTGAAAGAACGGTTCCTGCGAGGAGAACAAAAGAAGAGGAAGAATCCATTCCAAAATATCTGCGCAGCGAAGAAGAAATTCACAGCCCTCTCGGAGTATACTTCGGTTTGCTCGGCGTAAAACAGGAACTCCATCGCATGGGAGAGATAGTGCTCAGTATGTACGATGACGTTTTGAAAGGCATGCTTCATGGAACCGAAGAAGAATTGGAAAAGATCGCGAACAGAGACGACTCCGTGGATGCTCTCTATGATCATATTTACGAAAATATTCTGGTCATTCGGCTTGCAGACGTGACCGAAGAGCAGCTTGAGATCATAAATAAACTCGAACGGTTCGGCGATGAGCTTGAACGCGCGGGCGATACCGTGAAGCGTCTTGCTCATTATGGAACGGTGCGGGCGGAGAAAGGTTTGGAGATCAGCGAGGGGACTCAGCAAAAAATTACGGAAATGCACAACCTCATTCATGAACAATTTTTGCGCTTGCTCAATGTGATCTCAGGGGTCATGTCTAAAGAAGAAAGAATGAGCACGGAAAAAGAGATCATCGACGAGAGGAATCTTATCCTGAAACGAAGCGATGAAATTATCGGATATCTGCAGAGGATCCGGGGAGAAGGCGAAAGGCCTTTCCGTCTGGAAGCGTTTAAGGTTGAACGCGATATGCTTCGTTACATGGCGAGAGTGTATAAAAAGATCCATCATATGGCTTCATTGCATCTTTCAAATTACGCTATGGAAAGAGAAGACGAAGAGGACGAGTCTTCGGGAAGCGAAAATGATCTTGAAATTATCAATAATTAAATCGTATGATATATTTGCTATTCTTTATTTTGGTAGCGTTGTCGGCGTTTTTTTCCAGTTCGGAAACCGCCTATTTTAGCATTCGCCACAGCCAGGTCCGGATAATGCAGGATCAGAAAAAGAGGAACGCCGAACTCGTGCATCTGCTCAAAGAAAATCCCGAGCGCCTCCTCATAACCATTCTTGTCGGAAACAATATCGCGCAATTCTCCGCGGCGACCGTTGCCACCTTGTGGGGCATCGGCGTATTTGGCGGCATTGGAGCGGGGATCTCCACAGGGGTCACCACCTTTTTCCTTCTTGTTTTTGGGGACATGCTCCCGAAGTCTTTTGCGATCTCTCACAATACAACGATAGTACGCCGCGTTGCACAGCCTCTGTACGCGGTCTATGTCATCTTGTATCCCGTCGTATGGTTTTTATTGAAACTTCACCGCACCTTCAACTCATTCATGGGGGTACGCAAGCCTTCGATCGTCAGCGAAGAAGAGATACGCGCCATGAGCCGTCTCGGGGTGGAACATGGGGAGATCGATAAGCAGGAACAGGAAATGATCGAAAAGATCTTCCGATTCGACGATGTAAAGATCGGCGACATCATGACGCCTATGGATCGAGTCGAAGTTCTCGACGGGGATGTTCCGGTGGAGCAGATCGCCTATTTTGTTTCTCAGTCGGGATTTTCGCGTTTTCCGGTTCATGACGGGGGCAGCGCGGAGAAGATCGTCGGTTATATTCATGTGAATCAGATTATGAAAGCGCTTAATTCCGACGACAGGGATCGTCCGATCATTGATTTTATCACCCCGATAAAAAATGTCAGCGAAGAAAGACCCGTCGACAGCGTTTTTCGAAGCATGCAAAAAAGCCATCACCATTTGTATCTGGTCTTTGATGAGATCGGAAAACATGCGGTCGGTATAGTCACAATGGAAAATGTACTTGAGGAGATCGTAGGAGAGATTAAAGACGAGACGGATGATTAAACGGATGAAAATAGAAAATCGAAAATAGAGAATAGAAAAAACGCCCCGCATTTCTGCGGGACGGTTTTGCCTTATTAGGCGAATACGTTTATGAGGATCCAAAGGTTCACAAAGGTGTGCGTCCATGCGGCGGTCGCAAAACCTCGTTTCAAATAGATCGTTCCATAAGCTATCCCGAGCAGGAATAGCGCGGAAAAACCTTGAGGCGTGAACGGATTTCTCGGTACGAGACCGAAAACATGCACATAATGTACCGCAGAAAAAAGAAGGGCAATGATCACAACGGCGAATATCTTTGACGCCAATTCGTGCTTTGTAAAATGTTGGAATATTCGTACGAGTCCTCCAAGAAGGATGACGCGCATGACAAGCTCTTCAAAAAATCCGCCTCCGGCACCGCGCGTAAATTTTAGCAGGATCTCGCCGAAAGGAGGAATGCCGTGTTGAAAGGGCAGTATCAAATTACCATAACACAATAAGTATACGGACATAAAGACAACAAAACTGAGCAATACCGCTTCGTTGAGCGTCATGAAGAAAAACGACGGCTGTATATCAATGGCGCCGTATTTCCTCGCTTCATGCCGTATGGCGAGCAGCGATCCGGACACGAGAGCAATAAGAAGAAGGGGAATACCCAGTTCATCCGGGAGTATCCCGAAAAGCGTTGCTATTTTTTGCAGGATCACTTCGATGCCATTTCTTCCCTCGTTTAGAATAGGAAAACCTATCTCGTAAGCGATCAGAAGAGGAAAAGCCGCGAGTGTTATTCCATACGTAAAAGTTCGGGAAACCGCCTGATAACCCGCAAGACCGCGGATCGGGGTTTTGATTTTGTTTTCCACAGAAACTCCTCCTTTTAGATATAAAAGCGTGAAAGATTTTGGAAGTGAAAGTTTAAAGATCTTCTGATGTGAAAGTGCGAAAGACCGGCAAAAGAATCTGTTTTTACACTACGTGACTTTCTCAGCTCTGTCAACAAAAAATCTCTCTGCTGTAAATTCTAGCATATGCTAGAATTTACAGCGATGATTTTAGCAATAAAACAAAGAGGATTTTAGTAAGTTGCTGTAAATTTAAGCATATGCTTAAATTTACAGCAACCGAATTTCTCGTGATTTGTTCTTTTGGACAATGCGCATTCCGCCATATTTCGTTTCGGACTATTGAAAATTTGTTTAAAATATGACAATATAGATAACGAGTATAAGGGATTAGTATCAGTGTTTTGGACGGAATTCGTTGTCGTTCCCGATACTGATACTTTTCCCTGATACCGTAACTCGCCACCCTAGCTGTTTTGGCTGATAACGGATAACAGGTGAGAAACATTCTTTTAAAAAATAATATTACATGCCACCTTAGCTCAGTTGGTAGAGCGGCGCATTCGTAACGCGCAGGTCCGCAGTTCAATCCTGCGAGGTGGCTCACTGCAAAGTATCAGGAAAAAGTA
>JALNYN010000046.1 GCA_023229825.1 Minisyncoccota bacterium | reverse complement strand
GCGAATCTGACGATATAACCCCGTCGTCATTCCCGCGCAGGCGGGAATCCAGAGCAAAACGACAAACAAAAAACATGAAAACCAGCTTTGTATATATTTTAGCAAACGAAAGAAATGGTACATTATACATCGGTGTCACTTCCGATTTGGTAAAAAGAATTCACGAACACAAAACAAACGCAATAGATGGATTTACAAAAAAGTATAATGTTCACATTTTGGTTTATTATGAAATGGCGGAAGATATTAGAGGGGCAATAGAAAGAGAGAAACAATTAAAAAAATGGAACAGGCAATGGAAATTGAATTTGATCGAAAAAGAAAACCCGACATGGAAAGATTTATATAATGATCTTTTTGAAGAATAAACGCCGATTCGCTAAACCTGCGAATGTAGGATGCCGAAATAAGTAAGATAAACTCTGGATTCCCGCCTGCGCGGGAATGACGAAAAAAGCGGGAATGACTAATGAAAAAATATGCAAAATAAAATATTTATCTTTGGAAATCCGGATTTAGAGATAGACTCTCTTCCCTTGCGCATCTTGCCTTCGCTTCGTTCGTGTTTTCCCGATATTGAATTTACGGTTCTCGATCCGAATGAAGAATGGAAGATCCCGGATGAGATGGTCATGATCGATACGGTGGTCGGGATAAAAGAACTGACCGTTTTTAATGATCTGAAACATTTTATCGAAGCGCCGCGCGTATCTGTCCACGACTTCGACGCTTTTTTCAATCTCATTTATCTTCAGAAGCTCGGCAAGCTCAAGAAGATCAAGATCTTCGGTATCCCTCCCGAAATGGAAGAAAATGCCGCCGCAGAGATATTGACAAAAGCTATAAAATCATATATTATAAGTATATAAGGTTCTTTACTATCACCAAGAGGAAATAATTATGTTTTCTTCACTATATCCCGAAATTGCTTATCCCTACAAAGCAAAAGCAAAACTGGTTAACTCGCCCGAATCTATAAAAAGAGACGGACAATATTTTACACTACTGTATGAACGCTGGCTCAAAAAATCCCGCACCGAAAGAGAGGAGAATAGCCGTGAAAAATGAAGACAAGATCACGTGGATGCACGTTGAAAAATTACCCGAAATTCCGGATATTGTCATAACCATGCCCCAGAGCGGCAAATGGCTCTGCGCGGTAACGAACGCACCGCCATGGAAAATTGAAGAATATTTGGCGCAACATCATGCTTGGAAAGATTTCGAAGAATGGATATTTGACGGAATCTGCCCGCTCGCTCGCGGATAACGGAGAAAAATATGAACGCTTCGGAACGCATCCGCGTCATGAAAGAATATGCCGACGAAATGGAACTTCGATGGAAAACATATGTGCCGCATCACGCGAACAAAAAAGTGGATGATGAGAATATTAGTTTTTTTAAACATCAGTACTTTCTTTTCACTAAAAATGCCACTATTTTGGAGTTCGAACTTCTCATAGAAAAAGAACACCCCGAACTCCCCTAAAAAAGAGACCCGACCACATTATAGTGGCGGGCCTTTATTTTTTTGACCGGATCACTCAGGGTTGACCCCGTTAGAAAATTGACAATCAGACAAAGAGAACATTGATAGCAAAGTGAGCAATTCCAATTTACTGAAATTCGATGGTTTCTGCAATTTTCTAACGGGGTTGACTTATAAAGAAATATTGGTTATTGTCATGTCAGAAGAGCCTATTTGAAATATGAACATTCACAATTTCATGGGTGTTTCTCCCGGTTTTCCGGAAATTAATAAGGAGGGTATATGATCACTCGGGTCTACAACAAAATGGTTCAACTGCCGCTTTGCGATGTCCCAGTCAAGGGACTTGAAAAATATGTAAAAAAATATTTGCACTCCATTCTATCAGAGAACGAATGCATACTCCGCCATTCTATCAATAACGTAAAAGACGGAATCGCTACCGTTGAAATGGCGATCGCTGAAGCAAATCGTCCGCTTTCGGAAGAAAAATATCCTGCCTACGAAAATCCAAAGGGAAACAACCGCGTAGTGGTACACATCGTTCCCACCGGAGTTCGCGCATCGATCGGCGGATACATCGCCGACGCCTCACCGGCAACCAATTTGTTGGCATCTGTCGCAGATTATTGCATTACCAATCCTAATGCGGTGAATGCGGCCGTTACGACCTATATGTCGCCGAACGTCGTTTACACGGAAGGACACACGCTTGATAATTTTTTCCAAAATCGCGTTGCGCTGATACCGTTCCGCAAAAAAATGAATCGTATCGGTCTCATTCTGGATCACGGTGAAAACTGCGAAAAGATCCATCGATTTTGTTTTCAAACGGCGGAAATGTGCCGCTTGGCTGGCGGGATCAATATTTCGGATTATGTGATCACTGACGAACATGTGCGGAGCCGCTCATTCCAAAATGAATCGGGTGCGATCACGGGAGAAATTGGCAGACCTCTTACGCTCATACGAGCAATGGATCGCTTGCTTAAAAATCGCGCGGGAGACATAGACGCGTTCGTTGTCGGCACGCAGATCGCGATCCCGCAAGGCGCACTTGACCTGTATCATGCGGGTGAAATACCGGATCCTCATGGAGGACTGGAGGCTGTCATTTCTCACATGCTTTCATGGAGATCGGGAAAAATGGTCGCTCACGGTCCCCTGCTGTACGAAGAAGAGATCACGGACCTTCTTGATCGAAAACTTATTGATGCCCGCGCCACCGGCGAGGTCATCGGCAGTATCGGTTATCTGGGCTGTGTCATGCAAGGACTTTCTCGCGCACCGAAGATACACTTTCTGAACGTAAATGCGAAAGAAACTCTTTCTCCTGATTGGCTCCGGCTCGCGGATGTGGCGGTGGTCGTCGCACCATGGAACTCGCTCGGCGGTTTGCCGATGCTGGTCGCTGCCGAAAGAGGCATTCCGATCATTGCGGTAAAAGATAATGATACGCTCTTAAATGTATCTCGCGAAACATTAGGGTTTGGCGATGCCGTTATAGAAGTCGATAATTATCTTGAAGCGGCAGCTCTGGCGAAACGTATCATTGAAGGCGGCACGCCATATCTTTCTGACAAGGAACACTCAAAACTTCTGCCGGAAGGATTCAAGATCGCTGAAGCTACCGGAATGGCGATCGAATCGCTCGTTCGTCCGGTCGTTCCGTTTGAAGTATTTGCAAAAGGGTAAAAGAGCTTATAGCTGATAGCTTGCAGCTTATAGTTATTGCGATGGATTCGTCGAAAAATCCCGCTCTTGGCACTGCCAAGAGCGGGATATTTTTTATTATTTTTTCTGAGGTTCTTTCCGTCGATGTAATAATTTTCCCGCAAAATAGAGTACGAAAAAAACGAGAACAATGCCGATAACTCCCGCGAGAGATTTTGCAACGTCAGGATTTGCTATTCCCGGAAAGGAATAATCGGGGATCGCTCCGGAAAAAAGAGTACTTCCCTGCCCTAAAAATCCTTTTTCTTCAGCGACTTTATTGAGCCCATCGGGATCGGACGAAGCAAAGAGAGAAACAAATCCTCCGATAAAAAGCGAGATAAAAAATATTTTTTTCCAGTTGTTGTTCATAGTTAATATCCTAAATTCTCTGTCATTCCGGGCCGCGACCCGGAATCCACGTTCGTCGTAATTCCACGTGGATCCCGGGTCGTTGCCCGGGATGACGAACGAACGCTAGTCTTCAATATATAATTGAAATCCGTTTTTTCCGAGATACGAGAGCGCAACAACCGTTATCAGCGCTTCACCGATGCCGATAAATATATGATATTGAAGCATCTCGGGAAGGATCGATGAAAGAGATCCCGTTCCCGAAATTGCGATCTCAACTGAAACCGCAATGGAAGCGAGAACCACGGAAAGCCACGCGGCAAAAGCAACGGAAAAAGTGTAGCGGTTTTTTGCGTTTTTCAAAAGACCGGAAGTCAAAACATAAAAATAATATCCTCCGAGCGTACCAACGATCCCGATGTTTACGATGTTCGCCGCGAGCGCAACGATCCCGCCATCGCCAAAAACAAACGCTTGCGTCGCAAGGATCACCGACATGACAATAAGCGCTTCCCAGGGTCCGACGATAAGCGCGGCAAGCACTCCGCCGAGAAGATGCCCGGATACTCCGCCCGTAATGGAAAAATTGATCATCTGTGCGGCAAAAATGAACGAACCGACAGCCGCCATTCGCCAAATCTTTTCTTTGCCTGTCTCCGAAACCCTGCTTCGTGCGGAAATTTCCGGACTTCCCGTCTGGGGGTACGTCGCCAATTTTAGTTTAAAGACCGGAACTTTTTCGACGATCGAAGCGCGAGCTTTCTCTAGAGCATGGGCAAGCCCTACCGCGGCGGCGCCAAACATGGCCGCGTTCGTTTTGTCATTTAAAAATCCGTCTGGAAGATGCATAATATTATCGTGTTTAAGAATAACAGTAATGAAAACAATACTACAGAACAAACATTTTGGCAAGACCGGCAAACACGAA
>JALNYN010000018.1 GCA_023229825.1 Minisyncoccota bacterium | reverse complement strand
ACAGCGTTCTACCCCTGTCCTCCAGCGGGAGGATCCGCCCGCTGGCGGAAACTATGCAAACATTTTGTGCGCGCACTTGGAATCGAACCAAGGACCTCTGTCTTATCAGGACAGCGTTCTACCCCTGTCCTCCAGCGGGAGGATCCGCCCGCTGGCGGAAACTATGCAAACATTTTGTGCGCGCACTTGGAATCGAACCAAGGACCTCTGTCTTATCAGGACAGCGTTCTACCCCTGTCCTCCAGCGGGAGGATCCGCCCGCTGGCGGAAACTATGCAAACATTTTGTGCGCGCACTTGGAATCGAACCAAGGACCTCTGTCTTATCAGGACAGCGTTCTACCCCTGTCCTCCAGCGGGAGGATCCGCCCGCTGGCGGAAACTATGCAAACATTTTGTGCGCGCACTTGGAATCGAACCAAGGACCTCTGTCTTATCAGGACAGCGTTCTACCCCTGAACTATGCGCGCAATGGGTTGTATTATTAAATTGTAAAGTTCACGCTTATCTACGACAGCGTTCTACCCATGTCCTCCAGTGGGAGGATCCGCCCGCTGGCGGAAACTATGCGCGCAGATAGGTACTTATATTATATACCAAAAAAAACGGAAAACTGCAATTGTTTTTAAAAAATCACCCCGAGACAAAAGCTCGGGGTGAAGATCGAAGCTTCGTAACTTCAAACTTCTTCGTATGTTTGAGGCTCTTCATTCGGGTGTATTTGCCTTCTTGAAGTGGGACTGCACAGGTATAATTTCATTGTTTTTTCTATGTGCACCCCGTCTTCCGTGTTTTCTTCTATTTCCCTGTGTTTCGACAGGAACCGGTCAACTCGCCGCCACGCATCTTTGTCGTCTTGTTTCCAGAACGTGAGCTCCTTATATGATGAATAAACCTCGCCATTTTCTTCTTTTGTAAAATTCATTTCCAGTTTATAATTCGGCATACGGTCCCCTCTTTTTCGCTTCCAAATCTGATTCCTACGTTATCATATGTTTTGCATAGTGTCAATCTTTTTCATACACGACCTTTTCCGCTCGTGTTTCTCGGATCCTTTTTGAATCGATCACCGAAAAATACCGGATCGGTTTTTTCAGTTTTTTCGCCAGCGCAATTTCAGAGGCGACGCCGTTTGATATTTCACCGAACACCCAAAGTTCGTCCGAGCGAGATACGAGAGTGTTATTCGATTCCCTGATCTTGTCCCGATCAACCGTATCCAGCAAAAAATATTCATGGATCATGAACGGATTAAGAGGCACGCCATTTTTCTCAAGCACAAATTTGGAAATATGCGCGCGAAAGTAAAAAAGTTTTTTAGAGAATGCGGGATAAATGAGTTTCATTTTTGAACTACCATTAGTTTTTCTTTAATCTTTTCTTTCATATCTTCCGTCAAAATATAATGGAATTTGTCGGGAACGACACCATGAGATAGGGCCTTGTCCTCTGGGTGGTTGATGCCGCCGACAGTGGAGAGCATAATGGTTTTGGTACCTCCGGTCGCAAATCTTAAGCGATCATTCCCACGAGAATGACCGATCCACACATCAGCATCGGGTGGCTGAGTATACGCCTCCCCGTGATCGAACGTTACGGAATACCCCTCTCCTTCAAGAAAGCGCTTAATCTCACAGTAAAACCGATCAGCATCAGGATTATCGGTAATGAATTTCGGATTTCCTTTTATTATTACCGCTGTTTTCATTTTTGTTGTTTTAGTGTTATCCGTCCGTTCTCCCTCCCCTCTTGAGAGGGGAGGGTTGGGGTGGGGTGCGTTTTTTCAATATATTCCGATACGGCAACCATTACCCCATCAATGTTCGTATTCACGTCGCTATTCCAAAATCGCAGCACCTCCAACCCTAGACTCTCAAAATAATGCGTCCGCTCTCTATCGTATTTTTCTTGTTCCATGTGCTGAGACCCGTCGATTTCAATAACCAGCCGTTTTTCAGGACAATAAAAATCTGCGATGTATTTACCGAATGAATGTTGACGTCGGAATTTTACTCCGAGTTGTTTGTTTTTCAGACGCGACCAGAGAATAATTTCTTGAAGAGTGGCGTTAGATCGAAGCTCGCGGCGATGAAATTTTGCAGAAGTAAGATTGCTGATTTTTTGTTTCATGATTATTACTCACCCCACCCCACCCTCCCCTCTGAAGAGAGGGAGGGGGAACGACCGACGACCGTTGTGTCCTCCTCCCCTTTTTAAGGGGAGGATTGAGGTGGGGTTCGTCGTCCCTGATACTGATACTAATTCCTGATACTCAACTATGCCCCATGGCAATGCTTAAACTTTTTCCCGCTTCCGCACCAGCACGGGTCGTTTCTTCCGATCTTTTTTCCTTCTTCGTCTTTTGGGGCGATAGATAGCGATCCGGTTCCTTCTTGTGCGCCACTCTCGATGATCGCGCGTTCCATGGCGCGTTTGGCTTCTTCCATTCTCCGCTCTTCGGCGGCCAGCACATCGGTATTGATATTCTTTACAAATTCAACGATATTGTTTCTCCACTCATCTTCCATTTCTCGGAACAGGCGCAAACCTTCCTTTTTGTATTCCACAAGCGGATCGCGCTGTCCGTAGGCGCGGAGTCGAACAGAATTTCTGAGATAATCCATCATTTCCAAGTGATCCATCCAAAGCATGTCGGTCGATTGCAGGGCGATGCGGCGAAGCGCTTCAAGGAAAATTTCTTCGCCGAGAGCGGATTTCTTTGATCCCATGATCTCCTTGGCTTCGCCAGAGAGTCCGGCAAGTTCTTCTGAGAGAGAAAGAACGTATTCTTTATCCGCAAGCAGCATTTTTCGCCGGCGTTCATACACGATCTTTCTCTGGTGACTCATGACATCGTCGTATTCAAGCACCTGTTTTCGCGAGTCAAAATGAAATCCTTCGATCTTTTCCTGCGCTGTTTCAAGCGATTTGGAAATGATCGGATTTTGAATCGCTTCATCTTCAGGTATGCCGAATCTGCCCATCATTTTTTTGATCATGTCGGAGGCGAATACTCTCATCAAAGAGTCTTCAAGCGAAACATAGAATTGCGTTTCTCCGGGATCGCCTTGGCGTCCGGAACGTCCGCGCAGCTGATTATCGATGCGGCGCGCTTCATGACGTTCGGTACCGATCACATACAACCCGCCGAGCTCTTTTATATTTTCATATTCTTCCTGCGTGTGAGGATTTCCACCGAGTTTTATGTCAACGCCGCGTCCCGCCATGTTAGTCGCGATGACCACGCTTGATCTTCTTCCTGACTGGGCGATGATCTCTCCTTCCTGTTCGTGTTTTTTCGCGTTCAATACTTCATGCGGAATACCCTCTTTCTCAAGAAAAATAGATAGCAGTTCGTTCTTTTCGATGGATGCCGTTCCGATCAAAACCGGCTGTCCTGCATCGTGAAGTTCTCGGACCTTCCGCGCAATAGCGGTGAATTTCCCCGTCTCGGTTTGAAAGATAAGGTCGGTACGATCAATACGCGCCGACGGTTTATTGGTCGGTGCGGTGATAACTTCGAGGCCGTATACTTTGTAGAATTCTTCAGATGAAGTCATGGCCGTTCCTGTCATTCCGGAAAGTTTTTTGTAGAGACGGAAATAATTTTGATAGGTGATCGACGCGACTGTGCGCGATTCTTTCTGTATCTTTGCGCCCTCTTTCGCTTCGATCGCCTGATGCAAACCTTCCGACCATCGCCTACCCGGCTGAACGCGCCCAGTGAATTCATCGACGATCATCACCTCATTGTCCTTAACGACGTACTCTTTGTCTTTCTTAAACAGCGCTTTCGCCCGCACTGCGGTTTCGAGATGGTGGACATATTTGATCCCTTTTTCAGTATAAATATTTTCCACTCCGAGCGCTCTCTCGGCTTTGGTAATTCCTGCATCGGTAAGCGAAACGGCTTTCAGTTTTTCATCGACTTCGTAATCTTCCCCCTCGGACAGTTTGTTGGCGATGTTTGCGAAAGTCACATACAGATCTTCCGAATCCGCCGTCGCTGAAGAAATAATGAGCGGCGTACGGGCTTCGTCGATAAGGATCGAGTCGATCTCATCCACGAGCGCGAAATTGTATCCTCTCTGTGCGAGCTGTTCGGGGTTGTACGCAATGTTGTCGCGAAGATAGTCAAAACCGAATTCACTGTTCGTTCCGTAAGTAATATCGGCGAGATATGCCTCTTTGCGCGTACATGGACGGAGAAAATCATAGACGATCTTGAACGATCCAAGATCATCTCTTTTTTCATCCGCTTCAACATGTTTCGGATCGTAGATATAAGAAGAGTCGTGGTTGATAACCGAACTGGAAACCCCCAAGTACGCAAATATCTGCCCCATCCATACAGCATCGCGGCGCGCAAGATAATCATTCACCGTGACGACGTGAACGCCTTTTCCGGACAAAGCATTCAGATACGAAGGAAGGGTCGCGACAAGCGTCTTTCCTTCTCCGGTCCGCATTTCCGCGATCTTGCCTTGATGAAGAATGATGCCTCCGATGAGCTGAACATCGTAATGCCGTTCTCCGAGAGTGCGCAATGCCGCCTCGCGTACCAGCGCAAAAGCCTCGGGAAGAATATCATCTTCCGTTTCACCTTTGCCCAAACGCGCGCGAAGGAGCGCCGTTCTTTCAGGAAAGGCTTCTGCCGGCATTTTTTTGATCTCGGCTTCGAGAGAATTGATCGTATCAACGATCGGCTGGATCTTTTTCAGCGCCTTCAAGTTCTCGTCTCCGAATATTTTCTTTAAAATTGACATATGTTTTAATTTTTACAACAGAGCTATCATACCATAAAAATCGGACAAAAAACAGAGCGTTCTCGATCGATCCTTCATCTCGATTTCATCGGTAGATCGGCGAATCCGCAGAGCAAAACAGCGCTCGGGATGAGCGCTGTTTTGTATTTGACTTTACTTTACGGTGAAGGTTGCCGAGATCAAACTGCCTTTGTTCTTCATCGGAAGATCCGAGCTCGTACCGAATATTCTGTCGCCGTTGTCATTATAAAGCACAACGTAATATTTCTTGCCCGATACGGTACCGCGCAAGAGATCTACAGTCGTTTCACTTGCGGTTCCCTTTGGAAGCCACTGCGCTCCGAGTATGTTTCCCATTTCTCCCGCCGCATCCTCGCGGACGACGACCCATGCATTATCCGATAAACTCACATTTTTTACGTAAACCGATTTTCCGGCGGTCTGACCGTTCGTAACGGTAACCGTACTTGAGTTTGCGGCATTATTTTCGTTCTTCGTTCCCAAAACTTCTTCTGTGGATGTGGCGGTCTTCTCATTCTCAAGAACCTCACCCGCTTCCTTGCCTTTTATCGCTCGTCCGACCACAAAACCGAATATAAGCCCCGCGGCTATGATCCCGATAACAAGACCTTTTTGCTTTTTCACCTCCTCAATAAGAGCATCCATTTTCATATAGCTATTTTACCTAATGATAATTTGTAATTTACTCTGATATTTTCTTTGAAATCAATGAAAAAGTCAACTTTGACGAAACCGATTATCGCTTATATACTCATAATTATGAAACGGACGCTTCCAAAAATACTTGCCGTGCTTGGTCCAACATCATCCGGAAAAAGCGATCTGGCGGTTTTTCTTGCTGAAAAATTCGACGGCGAAGTTGTGTCGGCAGATTCTCGGCAAGTCTACCGGGGGCTTGATATCGCGACAGGGAAAATTACGGCGGAAGAAATGCGCGGTATTCCCCACCACCTTCTTGATGTTGCCGACCCGAAAGATCGACACACGGTCTCGCATTTTAAACGCGATGCGGAATTCGTCATCGACGATATTCTTTCACGCGGGAAACTTCCGATCATTTGCGGAGGAACGATGCAATTCGTGAATGCCGTGACAGAAAATTTCATCACGCCGGAAACGCTTCCCGATGAAAAACTGCGGGGCGAACTCTACGCAAAAAGCAACGACGAACTTTTCGCCGAACTCCAAACACTTGATCCTCGCCGTGCCGAGAAAATAGACCGAAATAATCCGCGCCGACTGGTACGTGCGATCGAGATCGCGCGAGCGCTCGGTTCTGTTCCAAAAATTCCAGACCTGCCGAAAAAATACGATACGCTGAAGATCGCCATTCAAACCGACAAAGAAATTCTCCGCGAACGGATCGGGCGGCGTTTGGATGCACGATTAAAACTCGGAATGATCGCGGAGGCGGAAAAACTTCACGCGAGCGGTATATCATTCGAACGGATGAGAGAGCTCGGCCTTGAATACCGCTATCTCGCCGATCTTTTTGAAGGAAGGATATCAGGGGAGAAAATGAAAGAAAAGATATTCTTCAAAGATTGGCAATATGCGAAACGGCAGATAACCTGGCTCAAACGCGATCCGGAGATCCGATGGTTTCCGCTTTCGGATCAGACAAAGATCGTTGCGCTTTCTGAAAATTTCTTAACATCTTAAAAAAACGCCGCGAATGCTCGCGGCGTTTGCTGTGTGAAAAAAGTTTACTCATCCAAAAATATTCTATCCAAAAAATCGAGAATGGCGGTGTTTGAGATCATGTACCCGAGGTTGGTATACGAACCGTCGGAGGTTTTAACAGCAGAGATCACCCCTATCTGTTCCATGTTATACAGCATTAGTGCCAAACCTCCGGAATTCCCCGGAACAATAGGAGCAATAATGAGCTGGTAGGTATCGCCATGATCGGTTTTGATGACGCGTCCATTTCCGGTATGGGCGTTAAAGTAGATGGTATTTTGATGTCCTTTTGGCGCACCGATCACGGCCGCTTCCTTATCGATAAAATCTTTTCCGCGATAAACTTTTATCGCCGGAATGGAAAAATGTTTCCAGTCCTTCACTCGTACGAGGGCAAGATCTTCTTTTGGGTCAAGCGCGATCACGGTTGCAGGATAATGTTTTCCCTTACTATCTATCAGATCATACTCAGGCGAAATTTTCGCTTGAATGATCAAACCGGGATTTTCTTTTTGTATGGACGCGACCCTTTCCGGCAGTTGCGCGATCTCTTTGGCAAATGCCTGATCGGGATCCACGACGTGCCTCACCGTCAGTATGCAACCCTGACATCTCTCGTTGACAGTTCCAGCACCGACACGAACCTTGTTATCCTCATAAAAAGGCTGCCTCATTTCAGTGGTCGGAACTATGTCGGAGCCATTATACATTTTTATATCGAGGTAGGGTTTTACGGTTACGGTCATTACTGAATTTGCTCGATGCTCGCGCACCCATTTATGAAGGCTGTCGGTTTTGATAACCTCCGACTGATTCGGATACAAAGCATCTTCGCTCAGTACGGGATCATGCGGCTTTAAAAAAACGATAAAAGCGAACATAAGCAGAATGAGAATGAGCCCGCGAAAGAACGGGTTTTGCATCTTGTTTTTCATAGAACTACTCCCTAAAAAATTGAAGTTATCTGTTTTAAGAATATCCATTCCCCCTTTGCGGGTCAACGTATACAAAAAAGAAAATGTGTAGCGGAACGATACAAAAAAAACGCCGCATTTCCCGCGGCGTTTGTCATTATTATTTTGGAAGATTTTTTTCCAAAAAATTATTGATGATATCGTTCGGTACGAACAGCGCAAGATTGGTAAACGAACCATCCTTTACCATCACGGCAGTGACAACACCAACCAATTTCATATCGTGGAGAGTGATGACCGCGCCGCCGGAATTTCCCGGAACGATCGGAGCGATAACATATTTATAGGACCCCTCTCCAAACTTCGTTATATCTTCACGGCCGACCCTTCCGTCCATGATGATATCTTTTATGCGAAGAGGCGAGCCGATCATAATAACAGCTTTGTCGGACAAGTTTGTCTCGCGAGAAACATCGACCGGAGTACCGGTAAATTTATCGGGATCTTGTGCTCGGATAAGTCCGAGATCATTTTCTCCGATCGCGACCTTTGCTGCAAGAAAGTCTTTTCCCTTGTGATCGATCATTGTATATTCCGTAATGACCTTTGCATCAATAAATGTTTTCGGATATTTTACCCGAAGTTCATCCACGATCTCATTAACTTCCAAAATGACATTTGCATCATCGATCACATGTCCTGCGGTAAGGAGGTAGCCCTTGTCAGCGATTACCGTTCCGGAACCCGTTCCGACACCCAATGATTTTCGCACATGGAATGTTGGCTTTCCAGCTTTTGCCGGATTATCAAAAATTTGAATATCCGCAAAACTTTCCGACTTCACCATATAAGCCGATGGATCAGCGATGTGTGTGCGCGCCCAAGAGTGAGCCGCATCAAGATTGAGAACCGTTTGCTGTCCGGGATATAATTGGCATGACAAAACAAATAGAGTGATGACAAAAAGGATCGCGTAAATGAACGGATTTCGTATCATTGTTTTCATAGAACATACTCCTTGAAAAATTGAAGTTCCCTGCTGTAAGGATATCCGTTCCATCACAACGGGTCAACATATACAAAAAAGAAAATGTGTAGCGCAACGATTTTCGACAAACGAGGTTGACATTTTTTCCGATTATAGTATTATAACCACGGTAGTTCATCAATTCATCATTTAATGAAGGAGAAAAAATCATGTCATTATTGGCTGAAGCAATATTCGCTCTGATCGTTGTTATAGCGGTCGCCGTATTCATGGGTCTCATGATTTGGAAAGATAAAGCTTTACGGAAAGAGGAAGATTAACAATAAAGATCAACGCTCGCATCCATTCGGATGCGAGCGTCTTTTCTTTACATATTGTTAAAATGTTATATAATCACCTAGATGAAAATACTCGCCATTGAAACCTCTTGCGACGAAACCGCGATAAGCATTATTGAGGTGCCGCGCTCGGAAAAGACTCTTACTGTCCTCTCCAATATTGTCGTATCTCAGATCGCCGTTCATAAACCCTATGGAGGTGTTTTCCCTATGCTGGCAAAACGAGAACACGCCAAAAATTTGGTTCCGGTTTTAGAGGCGGCGCTTCGAGAATCGCGATTATATCAAGAAAA
Source organism: Minisyncoccota bacterium (assembly GCA_023229825.1). GTDB lineage: Bacteria > Patescibacteriota > Minisyncoccia > Phycocordibacterales > CAIJYI01 > CAIJYI01. Next base: position 17,681 of record JALNYN010000018.1, on the reverse strand, counting down.
AACATCAGGAAGGACCGTCCTTCCTGAGATAAAAACGATCCTTGCGGAAATTTTTGAACGGGAGCCGGAACTCTTGGAAGCGTTCCTTCCGCTTACCGCGTCCATTAAGACCCCGAAGATCGATGCGATCGCTTTTACCCGCGGCCCCGGGCTGGCACCGGCGCTCTGGGTCGGAGTAAATTTTGCGCGCGCACTTTCCGCCGTCTGGGAAAAACCGCTGGTTCCGATAAATCATATGGAAGGACACATGCTCTCGGCGCTTCTTAAAAGATCCGGCGAAAACAAAAAAACGATCTCGCTTCCCAATTTTCCGATCCTTGCCCTGCTCATCAGCGGAGGACATACGGAGATCGTACTCGCCAAGGATCTTTTTAAATATAAAGTGATCGGGAGCACCAGAGATGATGCGGTTGGCGAAGCGTTTGATAAAGCGGCGCGCATTCTCGGACTTCCCTACCCGGGCGGACCGGAAATTTCCAGGAGGGCCTCAAAGTTTCGTGAAAGCCCCTGCTTCGCCAAGACTGCGCAGGGTAAGGGTAAATACAAACTCCCGCGTCCGATGATAAAATCTGATGATCTTGATTTTTCATTTTCAGGAATTAAAACCGCCGTTCTCTATATGGTGCAAAAAATTCCAAAAATGACGGAGGAAATACGAGAAGAGATCTGTTACGAATTCGAAGAAGCCGTAACGGAAACTCTGCTTTCAAAAACAATGCGCGCGGCCGAAAAATACGCTCCAAATATGATACTTTTGGGAGGTGGCGTGGCAGCAAATACTCATATTCAAACAACATTCAAATCGGCCTTTCTCAGGAATTTTCCCGATGCCGAAGTGTGCGTTCCGGAAAACGATCTCTCCACCGACAACGCGCTCATGATCGCTTTTGCGGGATACCTGCGATTCATGCGGGATAAAAAAAGCATTCTTCCCGCCGGATCGAAAAAAATAAAAAATCTCAAGGCTGACGGAAATTGGTCGCTCTAGTCCACGCATGGCAAACACAAGATTGCCGGTGATTTTATGCGTTGTAAAAAATATAACCTATTTTTTAAAGTAATTTTCAATTTCCAAATTTTCAATTTTCAATAAATTTTCAAACTAAAATTTTTAAACGCGACGATATTGTTGGGGTTGAAAATTGTAAATTGAAACATTGTAAATTGATTGAAAATTAAAAATTGGAAATTGAAAATTTTTTATAAACTTTTAGTTTGTAAAATTGTTAAATGAGTATTATTATAGACCAATGAATAATTTCAAAATTCCATTTATCTTTTTCGGAACACCGAATTTTGCGATCGGTGTTTTGGATGAGCTAGAAAAAAACGGATTTCTTCCCTCGATGGTCGTTACGGCCGTCGATAAGCCGCGAGGAAGAAAACTTATCATCACTCCGCCGGAAGTAAAAGTCTGGGCGGAAAAACGCGGCATTCCCGTTTTTCAGCCGAAAAAACTCGATGATGCGGCTGTACAAAAACTTAAGAGCGTTGACGCAGAACTTTTCATTGTCGCCGCATACGGAAAACTGATCCCGAAAAGCATTCTCGAAATTCCAAAGCACGGAACGCTCAACGTGCATCCTTCTCTTCTGCCTCGGCTTCGCGGTGCATCCCCGCTTTCAAGTTCCATTCTTACGGAAGATACCACAGGTGTGTCTATTCTCGTCGTAGATGAAGAAATGGATCATGGACCGATCATTGCGCAGGAAGAAATTTTTTCATGGAAAGACGATCTCAATAAACTTCCGCACGAAAGCATTCTCGAAAACGATCTGGCGAAAGCGGGAGGGCGGATACTTGCGGAAGTTATTCCGAAATATGTTTCCGGAGAAATCACGTCAAAACCGCAGGACGACGCGAAAGCGACGTTTACGAAAAAGATCAATAAAGAGGATGGACTGCTCGATCTCAAAGACAGCGCGGAAAATAATTTTCGAAAGATACGGGCCTTTGAAGTCTGGCCGCGCGCATACTTTTTCCACGAAACGCACGGAAAGAAAATTCGCGTCATCGTAACCGACGCGGAAATGAAGAACGGAAAGATCGTCATCAAAAAACTTTTGCCGGAAGGCGGGAAAGAAATTTCATACGAAGAATTTCTTCGCAGGTATTCTTCCGCTCTTTTTGCGTAAAGTGTCGCTTATTATTTCACTTTCCACTCTTCGCCCTGCCGCACCAATAGCTCCCCCGCTTTTTCCGGTTCGGCCATGATCTCCTCGACAGCTTGTTCCATGCGAATTTTGTTCGTACCCGAACCCTGCGAGCCTTTGACTAAAACAATATCGCCATCTCCGATCAATTTTTCAAGATATTTCCCGGCCTCGCGCGATGATTCGAATTGATAGATATTGTTTTCATCCATTCCATTGTCGAGCGCGCCTTCCGCGATGTTTCTCGCGCGAACGCCGACCGTCACGAGAACATCACAGGAGTCTTTCGCGAGCGCTCCGGCTTTTTTGTGTTCATCGGTGGAATATTTTCCAAGCTCGAGCATGTCTCCCAAAACGGCGAATTTTCTTCCATATGTCGCAACCTCTTTCAAAGTTTCAAGTGCAGACTTCATGGCTACCGGAGACGCATTATATGAATCGTCCAAAATAAGGGAGCGCTTTATGCCGGTGATCAAACGCATGCGTCCGGGCGGAGGAACGATAAGGGACAAACCTTCTGAAATTTTTACCAGATTAATTCCTGCCGAGAGGCTGGCAGCTGCCGTCGCCATCGCGCCGTATCCGCTCGTTTTTCCAAGCGTTCCGAAGATTCGCGCGGGGACGCTCGTATCGCCGACATTGAGCCTCAGGATCGTTCCTGTCGGGAATTTTCTCTCAATATCGTCTTCGCCGTACATAATAGAAAGATGCGAGCCGCGAATATCCGCTTTTTCATTAAAACCGTAAGTTTTTATCTTCCCATTCCATTTGCTTTTGAGTGCGAGAACTTTTTCATCGTCGGCATTCAACACGAGAACCCCGTCTTTTTTGAGCGCCGTTATCATCAGGCTTTTTTCCGCAATGAGCGCTTCCGGAGAAGAAAAATTCTCCACATGCACGGGTACATCGGCAAAACGGGTCACCACGAGAATGTCCGGTTTTATCCAACCTGCGGCGCTTTTCATATCTCCCGGACGATCCACTCCTATTTCCAAAATAAGCCACTCGGGATATTTTTGTTTTTGGACGAGCAGCCGGAGTCCGGAGAAAATGTTTTGCAGCCAAATGACCGGATCGTTCCAACCATTGCCGCACCCGAGCACCGTAAGAGGGATCCCGATATCTGAATTGAAACTTTTTTCGCTTTTTCGCACAAAAAATTCCTGCGAAAAAACAGAATAGATGGCATCTTTCGTGGAAGTTTTTCCGACGCTGCCGATCACCGCCACGATCTTCGGCTTGTATTTCCGAAGCACGGCCGATGCCTCTCTTCGGAGTATTGAAGTGATTATTTTTTTTGCAATTTTTTTCATTTTCTGGGCATTATTTTTATCGTGATATTACTTAAATAGTACCATATTTAGACTTTTTTTTGAATGAAAAAGATCCGCTCCCTAGAACCAGGCAAAGCGGATCTCTGAAAGCGCGCCGTTATTTTTTTTGCATGAGCGACTTTCGGATAAATTCAACGAAAAGCGGGTGCGGAGCAAGCGGACGGCTTTGCAGCTCCGGATGGAACTGAGTGCTGAGGAAAAAAGGATGAATTTTTTCCGGAAGTTCAGCTATCTCCATAAGAATGCCGTCGGGGGATGTACCGGAAAACACCAAACCTGCTTGTTTGAGCCGTTCAACGTATTCGGGATTCACTTCATAACGATGGCGATGTCTTTCGGAGATATGTTCTTCGTCGTTATACGCTTTCCTTGCCAGTGTTTCCTTCTGAAGAAGCGCCGTATACGAACCGAGACGCATCGTGCCGCCGTAATTCTCTTCTTTCATTTTCTTTTTTTGGTCGGGCATGATATCGATCACAAGATCTTTGGATTTCGGATCGATCTCGGCCGTATTCGCATCTTTCAATCCCAAAACATTTCGCGCGAATTCAATAACGGCAAGCTGCATGCCGTAGCATAATCCGAAGTACGGAATTTTATGCTCGCGCGCAAAATGGATCACAGCAAGCTTCCCTTCTATTCCGCGAGAGCCGAAGCCGCCGGGCACGAGGATGCCATCGTATTTCGCAAGCGTTTTCAAATTTTTCTTTCCTTCCGCACCTTCGAATTCTTCCGCGGAGAGCCATGTCAATTTCGGTTTTGCGCCGAGCGTGTACGATGCATGTTTCAACGCTTCGATCACGGAAATGTACGCATCGGAAAGCACAAAATCTCCCGTACTGAAATATTTTCCCACGACGGCGATATTGACCTCTTTCGTGGCGTTCTTTGTTTTTGTCGTGAATTTTTTCCACTCGGAGAGGTCGGAATCTTTTTTCGGCGTGAGATGAAGGCTCTTAAGCAGGATGTCGGAGAGCTTGTCTTTTTCGAAATTGATGGGCACATCATAGATGCTTCCGATATCCGGTGCGGAAATGACGTTTTCGGGACGCATGTTGCAAAAAAGCGCGATCTTTTCTTTGCGTACGAAGTCGAGCGGTTTACTGGAACGGGCGATAATAACATTCGGCTGAATCCCGTTCGAATTAAGAGCGCGCACCGCGTGCTGAGTCGGTTTGGTCTTCATCTCGCCGAGCATCGAAGGTACCGGCAAATACGACACCATGACCGTGGAAACATCCTCCGGATTTTGCAGTTCCATCATACGGACCGCTTCGATAAAAAGCACGTTTTCATATTCTCCCACCGTTCCGCCGATCTCGATCACCGTGATATCGGCATCCGCTTTTTCCGACGCCTTTTGGATTCGGGAAATGACTTCGAGCGGAATATGAGGCACGACTTGGACGCACTTACCTTTGTATTTCAAATTTCGTTCTTTCTCGATGACCGCAAGATACACGCGTCCGGTCGTCATGTAATTGTCGGAAGGAATGGAGACGTTTAGAAAGCGCTCGTAATTTCCCATATCCTGATCGGTCTCGTATCCGTCGGAGAGTACGAACACTTCGCCGTGTTCGGTCGGATTCATAGTTCCCGCATCAATATTTACATACGGATCGATCTTGACCGCAGTCACTTTAAAACCGCGCGCCTGCAGTATCACGCCGATCGACGAAGCCGTTATCCCCTTTCCCACTCCCGACATCACTCCTCCGACCACGAAAATATATTTTTTTCTCCGGCTCGCGCTCGTTTTTTTTGTTGGCATGTTTTTGGTAATTTGCACGGTGAATAAACTCTCCTACAGTATGCCATATTTTGAAAATTTTCCAAAATTAAATATCCCTCATCTTAAAGATGAGGGATATGATAACCCTACTAACTACTATCTACTAACTACTAACTGGTTTTATTGGCCTTGCTGTATCTCTTGACAGTGCTGCAATAATTGCTGTAAACGCAATCGCTGCTGTGCAATTTGATATTGGCATTGCTGCGACGGCTGATATTGGCATTGCAGCTCAAATTGCTGCAGCTGTTCTTGCCCTTGCCGTAGCTGGTATTGGCATTGCTGTAATTGGTACCGCCGCTGTTGTTGTCGCTGTTGTTGTTGATAAATATTTTGCTGTTGCTGCTGAAGAATGGATCCGGCGACCTGATGCGCCATTTGCGCCGTACAGCCTGACGCGGTGAACAAAAAAATAACTAACATTAACAGTATGATTTTTCTCATAAAAAGAACCTCTATTACCCGCCATAGCCTTTTGCGAAGGCGGGCTGATTGTTGCACTATCGAATTACACAATAGCATTTCTATCATCGAATGTCAAAATTTTTCTCGGAGAGCAAATGCTGATATAATACTCCCATGCCGGACACAAAAAAATTCGTTCATCTTCATACGCATTCGCATTATTCCCTGCTCGACGGTCTGTCAAAGATCGAAAACCTCGTCGCGGTGGCAAAAGAGGACGGGATGCCCGCCATTGCCGTTACTGATCATGGCAACATGTACGGCGCGATCGAACTCTACAAAAAATGCAAATCCGCCGGAGTAAAACCGATACTCGGAGTGGAGGCCTATATCGCGACGCGTAAACGAACCGACAAAGAACCCGGCGTCGACGGCAAGCGCTACCATCTCACCCTGCTAGCAAAAAATTATACCGGCTACCGCAATCTCATTAAGATGGTGACGATTGCCAACCTTGAAGGCTATTATTACAAACCGCGAATGGACAAAGATCTGCTTCGAGAAAATCACGAAGGCATCATTTGTCTTTCGGGATGTTTCGGAGGAGAACTTGCCCGCGCGCTTCGAAATAAAGATAAAGAACGCGCTCTTGCCGTTATCGCCGAACATCAGGAAATTTTCGGGAAAGAAAATTATTTTCTGGAACTCATGCGACACTCCGGCATCGAAGGTCATGACGAATGGGAAAGGGCCGTGCTCGAGCTCGGCCGCGAACTCAATATTCCCGTAGTCGCGACCCAAGATTCTCACTACACAAAAAAAGACGACAAAAAGGCGCACGAAACGCTGCTGGCGGTCGGAACGGTAAACACCGGAAAAGATGCAGGTCTTTCATTCGGCGGTGATGACTATTCTTTTATTTCCACCAAAGAAGCGTATGAGATATTCAAAGAATATCCCGAAGTGGTCAGCAACACCTCGCTCGTCGCCGACATGTGCGACATCGAGATCGAACTCGGAAAATGGGTCTTTCCGAATCTTCCGATCCCCGAAGGCACGACGTACGATTCCGAGCTCCGCCGCTTGGCGTACGAAGGAATTCCGAAGCACGACATGACCGAGACCAAAGAAGTGGTTGACCGTCTTGAATACGAATTGAATATTATAAAAACCAAAGGATATTCACCTTACTTTCTCGTCGTCGCCGATCTTCTGCGCTTCGCCAAGGAAAACGGAATTCTCACCAATGTGAGAGGTTCGGGTGCGGGTTCCTTATGTTCCTATTTGATCGGCATTACCCTCGTCGATCCGCTCGAATACAAACTGCCTTTCGAGCGTTTCCTCAACCCGGAACGCCCGTCAGCGCCGGATATCGACATGGACTACGCCGATAGCAGGCGAGATGAAGTCATCGAATACGCCAAGAGAAAATACGGAAGCGACCACGTGGCGCAGATCGGTACTTTCGGATCCATGATGGCGAGAGGCGCCGTCAAAGATACCGCCCGCGCTCTCGGTTATCCGTACGCTCTCGGCGATCGAATTTCAAAAATAATTCCGATGGGCTCCCAGGGATTCCCGATGACCATTGATCATGCCATGCAAATGGAACCGGAACTCAAGGAAATGTATGAGAAAGAATCGGATGTAAAGATCATTATTGATATCGCCAAAAAACTGGAGGGATGTGTTCGGCATATCTCCGTACATGCCGCCGGGGTGGTGATCTCCCCCACCGCGCTCACCGATTTCACGCCGGCTCAGATGGACCCAAAAGGCGGAAAATTGATCACCCAATATGAAATGCACGCCGTCGAAGATGTCGGACTTCTCAAGTACGACTTTCTCGGCATCAGAAACCTTTCCATCCTCGCCGACGCCGTGCGACTCACAAAAATATACCACGGCATCGATATCGACATTCAAAAAATTCCGCGCAACGACAAAAAAACTTTCCAAATGCTGGCAAGAGGAGAAACGATCGGACTGTTTCAGCTGAATGGTTCCGGCATGACAAAGTATCTCATGGATCTCCGTCCGACATCCATCCACGACATCAACGCCATGGTCGCGCTCTATCGTCCCGGCCCGATGGAATCCATTCCCGAATATATCAAACGCAAGCGCAATCCCGTGCTGGTGACCTATCTCGATCCGCGAATGAAAGATATTCTTGATCAATCCTACGGCGTTATCACCTATCAAGACGACGTCATGATGATCGCCATCAAACTGGCGGGCTACTCTTGGCTGGAAGCCGACAAACTCCGCAAAGCTATGGGAAAGAAGATCCCGGCCGAGATGGAAGTCCAAAAAAAGAAGCTTCTCGAAGGATTCGCGAAGAATGGAATGATCTCATCTAAGATAAAAGAACTCTGGGAATTGATCGAGCCGTTCGCCGCATACGGATTCAATAAAGCACATGCCGCATCATACGGACTCGTCGCCTATCAGACGGCCTACATGAAAGCGAATTATCCGGCGGAATACATGGCAGCGGTACTCACCGCCGAGTCGGGCGACGTGGAAAAAATATTCGAGATCATCACCGAATGCAAACGCATGAACCTCCCTGTTCTTCCGCCGGATGTCAATGAAAGCATGGGTGATTTTGCGGTAATAAAAGGCGCAACGGCAAGCGAAGATAAAATTCGTTTTGGATTACACACGATAAAAAATCTCGGCGAGGAGATCGGTGATTATGTTATTTCCGAACGCGAAAAAAACGGGCGGTACAAGACGTTTGCCGAATTTCTAGAACGGGTCAAACACAAAAATCTCAACAAGAAGTCGCTCGAAGCGCTGGTAAAATGCGGAGCAATGGACGAACTCGGCGAACGCGGACAAATGCTATTCAATATGGAAGACGCGCTTGCGTACAGTAAAGGACTGGTAAAAGAAAATGCCGCACAGGCTTCCCTGTTCGGACTCATGGCAAGTCCTGCATCTCTTCCGACACTGAAGCTCAAAGAATGCGAGCCCGCGAAACCGTTCGAAAAACTCGCATGGGAAAAAGAACTGCTCGGACTCTACATCTCCGGACATCCGCTGGATAAATATCGCGAAAAGCTCGAAGCGCGGCCATTCAATAATAAAACGCTCAAAGAGAATGGAAAGGATAACATGGCGGTCACCGTCGTCGGCATCGTCGAAGAAATGCGCGAAGTCATCACCAAGAAAAATGAAAAAATGGCGTTCCTGAAAATCGCCGATTTCTACGATACGATCGAAGTCGTCGTCTTTCCAAGAACTTTTGAATCATTCAAAGAATTTTTAGCCCCAGAAAAATGTCTAGCGATAAAAGGAAAATTCTCCAAAAGAAACGGCGAACCAAGCGTTATTGCCGACGCCGTCAAACTGCTTGACTAAAACACTGATGATTTCGCCCTTTTAATTAAATTTGACTAAAAGGCCACGGTGTACTAATATTAGCAACGGTTAGCTTAGCTATTTGAAACCACTCACCACATATCGGGAGAGAAAAATGTCAAGAAAAAATGCTAAACAGAGAATGGCTGCTCGGGCGCGAAAAATTTTGTTCGGCGCTAAATCCGCGATTGACGCGAAACAAACAACAGGACCGCAGGGGCAAAAAAAGATCAAAAATGTTGAGACAAGAATGTTCGGCCGAGGGATCGGGATACTGGTTGCATTCATTCTGTCGTACGTTTATCAGGTCCTTACCTGAGGAGAAGAATATGGTCACACCAATGCTGGACTTGCCGTTTGATACAAAAGAATCTTTAAGGGAATGTATTTCTCAAAAGCAAAAAGAGATCGATCGTCTCACAAAAGAGCTGAAAGAATCCCAAGATGCCTATGCGGAACTTTTACTCGATTTCTCAAGTCTTTCAGGACAAGAAGAATATATTGAATCACACAAGGATCGAAGCGATGAAAGCCTCGAAGAATTCGACCAGCGATGCGATAGAAAAAAATGGAAAACCCTCATTGCCGCCCTCGTCCTAATTCTCGCCGTCGTCGGCTTGATCCATTTCAGCGCTGTTTTAACTATATAAATTGCTAAAACAACACCCCCCTCATCCGTTTTCGGATGAGGGATTTTGTTCGTCGTTCTCGCCGGACGGAGGTTGTACCTCCGTCCGAAACGTTTGTATGAGATAACTTATGATACCATTTTCGAATTTCATGATCACACATCGGTTTCTGCTTTCATACAAATCTTCCGGACGGGGTTACAAACCCTGTCCGGCTGTTATTCGTCGTGACTTTATAGACTTTTGACTTTTGACTTTATAGACTTCGTCTATCTAGCCATCATATTCTCGGCATCCTCAAATTTGATCGACAGAATTTTCGACACGCAATCGATCCCGACCGTCACGCCGTAAATGATGCCGGCATGCGACATCGTTTCGCGATTATGCGTGATGATCGCGAGTTGTGAAGTTTTTGAAAGCGTTTCGAGCATCATGCCGTATTTTTTGGAATTCGCCTCGTCGAGCGCGGCATCGGTTTCATCGAGCACCAAAAACGGCGGTGGGTTCACCTGTGAGACGGCAAAGAGAAGCGCGATCGAGGTAAGCGTTCGTTCCCCGCCGGAGAGCATTTGAATTCCGCGCAAACGTTTGTGAGGAAGAGAAATATTGATATCGAGTCCTTCTTCTTCCTCCTCCATATCTTCGGTCGTCGGCTCGACGGTCGCTTCAAGCACTTCTTCCACTTCATTCTTTTTCTTTTTTTCGGGAATGACGGTTTTGAGAGATGCCGTACCGCCGCCAAAAAGCACGGTAAAATATTCTTGGAATTGGCGATTGATCTTCTCGAGTCCTTCTTTGAACTCAACCGTCAATTTTTCCGAAAGTTCGGCGATCAATCTGCTCAGGGATTCGGCCGTTTTTACCAGATCGGCAAGTTCGCGCTCAAGGAATTGATCACGTTCAATAACATCCTTGTATTCTTTCTCCACATCTTCCCCGCCGCCCACGCCGAGTTCCTCGATACGGATCTTCATGCGTTCGATCTTCTTCTTCCGCTCGCGCTGTTTTTCGCGCTCTTCGGAAATAACCTCTTCTTCCGTTATTGACAGGTCGCCGTAATTTAAAATTTCTCTCCCGATCAAAACACCCGCTTCGGAAAGTTCCGATTTGAAATCCTGTTCTTCGTGCTCGAGTTCATACATCCGGCTTCGGCAGGTATTCACTTTGATCGCCGCATCGCTTCTTTCCGACATCATCGCAAACAGTTCGCGCTCAATGTCGCGCGTCGCATCCTTTTCTTTCTCCATCTCCGCTTTCATCGCGGAATAGAGCGCCTGCACGCGATCTTCCTCTTCGCGAAGTCCGCGCATTTCGCTCTCGACATTCTCTTTTTCGTGCCGCAATCTCGCCATCTCTTCCTCGTTATCCTCCTTTTTTTCTTCTATCGGAGCCTCCTTGCGTTCCGTATATGCCTCGAGCGTTCCACGCAAATGTTCTTTGATCCTTTCCAAAATGTACTTTATCCGCCCCATGTCTTCCGTACCTGACGCTTCCAGAATAAGACCTTCGGCGATCGTTACCATTTCTCTGACGCGAAAAAGCGGCACGAATGTCTCCTTGATCTTTTCCGCCGTCTGTTTTTCTCGTTCGCGCCGACGCGCTTCGAACTCGATCATTCCTTCCAGTCTGCCAAGGGCTCGCGAGAACTCATCTTTTTTTGCGCGTACGCTGCGGATATCCGTTTCCAATTTCAAAATTTCCGAAGAACCCGCCCGATCTTTTTCGCCTGCGGAGATCACCTCGCGTGTGTTTTGTATCTTCTCATCGAGCAGACGCAGCGCTTCTTTCGGTCCTCTCGCCTCATCTTCGATAGCGCGTTTTTTCCATTGCACGTACAGCTCTTCGCGTTTCAAATATTCGGCGTAATCGCCCGAAAGTTCGCCGCGGAGTTTTCTCACCCGTTCGATCCGCTCGACCTGCTTTTTCAAAAAAGACAGACGCGGTGCGAGTTCTTTCCGAAGCAAGGAAACCTCGCGCACATTCTCTTCCGTTTTCTTCAGTTTCTTCTCGCTCTCATTTATTTTGTACTGATAGATGCGCAGTCCGAGCGCGTCCTCGATCATAACGCGGCGCTCGCGAATGGAAGAAAAAAGAAAACGATCGGTCTCGCCCTGAGAAATGATGTGGTGCGCCGAAGAACCGATATGCGCTACGGAAAGAAGTTCGACGATATCTTTGAGGCGAACGGATGTGCCGTTAATCGTGTAATTATTGGCTCCGTCGCGAAACACTTCGCGTCCTATGATCACTTCATCAAAATCAATGTCAAAAATTCGATCAACATTATCAAAGGAAATGAATACGGAGGCATGATTGACGCGTCCGACGTTCTTTGAGCCGTTCCAAATAAGATCCTCGCCGCGTTTTCCGCGCATGGATTTTATTGATTGTTCGCCAAGAACGAATCGCATAGCCTCGGCTACGTTCGATTTCCCCGATCCATTCGGTCCCACGATCGCCGTAATAGGCGCCGAAAAATCCAGCACCGTCTTGCGTGCAAAAGATTTAAACCCCGTAAGTTCGATCCTTTTTAATCTCATTACCTCTATTTTACAATTTTTATGAGTTTTAGACAAAGCAAAACCGCCTCGTAAAAAGGCGGTTCCAAAAAATATTAGAAATATATTTTCAACGCAACGGTTACCGCAAGGTATAATCCGTAAAATAAGGTACCGAAAACACTATATCCGGAAAGCTTTTCAATAAACCCATTTCTCGAACTTAGTAAATTCAAGAAAACCAGACCGCAGCCCACGGCTCCAACAACAAAAAGACTTGCAACTTTGACCGAAAAACCAAAACTGCCGATCCCAAAAAATACCAGCAACAACATCACACCAACTGTCGACATTTTATATACCTCCCATAAGTACAATTACAAACAACAAATGAACATGTCTGGAAAAATGGTATCACTTCCTTAAACAGCCGTCAATACGTCCCGCCAACTTCACCATATCTTTTTCTTTTGCCCCCTTGGTGGTTTCCGCAGCCGTGCCGAGACGGATCCCTGACGGATCGAAAGGACTTCTCGTGTCGAATGGGATAGCATTTTTGTTGACGATGATCCCCTCTTTTTCCAGCCGCTCGCTTGCTTCTTTTCCGGAAATCCCTGAACCATTTTCCCAAACATCAACCAAAATGAGGTGCGAATCCGTTCCGCCGGAAATAATTCTCCAACCGCGCTTTTTCAGTTCCGCAGCAAGCGTCTGCGCATTTTTTATCACCTGCTTCGCATAAGCTTTAAAAGCCGGAGTATTCGCCTCGCCAAGCGCCACCGCAACGCCCGCGATCGCATTCATATGCGGTCCGCCCTGCAGACCGGGAAAAACAGCTTTGTCGATCTTTTCAGAAAAACCGCGTTCGTCTCTTTTTGAGAAAATGATCGCTGCCCGGGGTCCTCGCAGTGTTTTGTGCACCGTGGTCGTTACGACATCCGCATACGGAAACGGCGACGGATACGCGCCTCCCGCGACCAATCCGGCAAAATGCGACATATCTACCAAAAGGATCGCTCCGGACAGATCGGCAATGTTGCGGAATTTTTTGAAATCGATCTTTCTCGGATACGCGGTGAATCCGGCCACGATAATATGCGGCTTGTCTATCATTGCTTGAGTGAGCAGATCATCATAATTGATTCGTTCCGTTTTTTTATCCAAACCGTAAGAAATGCCTTTCCATGCTTTGCCCGTAAACGAAACTTTTTGTCCATGCGTCAGATGTCCGCCGGATGCGAGCGACATGCCCAAAATCTTACCGCCGATCGGTACAAGCGCGGAATACACTGCAAGATTGGCAGGCGAACCGGAAAGCGGCTGGACGTTCACCGCCCACGCTGTCGGTTTCAGTTTAAACAAATCAAGCGCACGTTTTTGGCAAAGCGATTCCACCTCGTCAATAATTTCATTTCCCCCATAATATCGCTTTCCCGGATATCCTTCCGCGTATTTATTCGTAAGTTCGGAGCCGAGCGCCGCGAGCACATCGGCAGAAACAATGTTTTCCGACGCGATCAAATTAACGGCCTTCGCCTGCCGTTCGCGCTCGCGCCGCATCAATTTTTCTATTTCTTTGTCTTTCATAATTTTTCTATGATACCATTTTTACGAAAAAATCCAAAAAATACGACTTATTGATATTTCGCATATGCGAAATATCAATAAGTCACCGTTCACAGTAGAAAATAATTACGTTCTTCTTTTATTCCCATGCTTCCGGATCTGCAATCGATCTCCGAGTATAAAACCTTCAGACAAAACCCGTTCTCGCACCTTTTTTATGACGGAATCAAGTTCTTCTGATGTGACTCCTTCGGGAGAAATAAATATCCTCTCCTTTGATACGCCGGAAAGCATCGGAATGTACTCGCGCAATATTTCGTCAATATCGTCCTCGTTTTTAACAACGAATTTAAAATAGGTATTCCGCTTCGCAAGCTCCGAGAGCGCATCTGGATTCGTGCGCCGTATTTTTGCATTGCCCGAATTTTCCAGCTTGGGAGAACAGTTGAATTGTATTTCCGACGGAGGTTCTTTTGACGGCGCGACCGTACCGTTCGTCTCAATTTCAATTTTCCAACCTGAAAGCTCTGTCTGTTTGAGAAGTTCGGTGATCATACCCTGCTGCAACAACGGCTCGCCGCCCGTTATCACCATCCGAGGAGGTTTATCTTTGACACCGCCTTTTTCCCATTCATTGAGAATTTTTTGCATCGCTTCCGTAACGCTCCATTTCTGACGCTCCACTTTCGTTTTCCACGTATAAGGCGTATCGCACCACGAACACGCGAGATTGCAATGATGCAAACGGAAAAATACCGCCGGCTCTCCCGCCGTCGCCCCTTCACCCTGTTCAGTGAAAAATACACCGTCTCCCGATACGACAAAATTCATATTCATAAGAGTAACATACCATCGCCAAATGAAAAGAAACGAAAATTTTTTCTCATCGCTTCTTGATACAATTCCAGCAGTTTTTCCCGTCCGACAAAAGCGGAAACGAGCATAAGAAGCGAAGACTTCGGCACATGAAAATTCGTGATCATTCCGTCAACGAAGCGAAATTTATACCCCGGCCGAATAAAAAGCCGCGTTTCGCCGTTGCCCCCGAGGGCGGTCCTCGGGAGGCTTCCCGAGGACCGCCCTCGGGGGCTATTCACCCATTCTTCAAGCGTCCGCACCGCCGTTGTGCCGACGGCGATGATCGGCCTTCCTTCTTTTTTGGCTTTCATAAGAGCTTTTGCGGTTTTTTCCGGAATTTCGTACCATTCTTTGTGGAGTTTTCCTGTTTTCAAGGCTTCTTCGGTAAGCGGCGCAAACGTGCCAAGATTTACATGCAGGGTTACAAACTCGATCTGAATTCCCTGCTTTTTCAGTTTCGCGAGCAGTCGTTTTGTGAAGTGAAGCGAAGCGGTCGGCGCAGCGACCGATCCGGTATTTTTCGCGAAGACAGTCTGATATTTTTCGCGCAATTGGGTTTCGGAAAGCTTGGTATTTTTGATATAAGGCGGTATGGGCGTTTCCCCATATTTTTTGAAAACTTTCTGTACGTCACCGATCGGAAATGAAGGACGCAAAGTATAAATTTTATCCTCCTTTCCCATCACCTCGAAAAAAATCGTATCGTTCAAAAAAACTTTTTCCCCGATATCAAGAAAGTGATTAGTCAGTGCCCGTATCGTTCCTCCTCCCCTTTTTAAAAGGGAGGATTGAGGTGGGGTTCGTCCGTCCGAACCAAGGTAAAATATTTCCACCCGTCCTCCCGTCTTTTTTGTACAATGCAGCCTCGCCGGAAAAACCTTCGTATCATTCAAAACCAAAACCGCCCCCTTCGGCAAGTAATTTCCGATGTTGGCAAACGTATCAAAGAGGGGCGTTCCCGTTTTTCGGTCATACGCCAAAAGTTTCGCCGAATCCCTCGGTGAAGCCGGCTCGTTCGCGATCAGTGTCGGATCAAAGGCATAGTCGTATTTGGATACTATTTCATCAAGATTTTCCATAGGTATTTCAATACGATATAACACCGTCACATTTCTGGCAACTTGACATACTATAAATTATATTATAGAATAGGTACAGTAAAAATTAACTTAGAGAGGAAACAACATGTCCTGTTTAGCTTATACAGCTTGCTGGCAAATAGACAGCGAGAAAAAAACTTTACGAAAGGTGTTCGTAAAAAAAGTTACCGGTTCTGAAGCGACTATTATAACCGGTCCCAAAAAATCGCGTAAAACCGTTTTAACCGACACGATAAGAAACAAAAGAGAGATGAAAGATTTCTTCCGAACTGTTTCTGAATATTGTGCATAAAACAAAACCCGACTTACAAAAAGTAAGCTGGGTTGCTTTTTTACTGATTCAATATCCAGCCTGTAAAACTCAACTTTGTACGAATTTGCAACGTGCATTTTTTACACATTGCCTTTCTATTATTCCAGCTATTGCAAAAAATGCAACACATGATTCCATTTTGGAACATACTAGTATGTGCAATTTTTGCACATACTCACCTGTGCGTTTTTTGCACACCTCCGTCGTGAACTGTTTCCAAAATGGAAACAGTTCTTTTCTCATAAAACTCTTATTTTTTTCAAAATATCGCTATCATAACGGTTTTTTATTAAGTTCTTTAATTATTGCAACTCGAACAATTTCCTTCATAAAATACCAAGTGGGAAGAAGCAAATACATTTTCCCCCACATTTCAACCTCGTGCTCGTGGCCTCTTTTCCCTTTTGGAATCGCTTTTGGAATCGTTTCATGGATATCAATTAAATCTTTTTTTTCATATCCGGTATCGCGAATAAATCTTGCAAAAGATTGACCCATCGATAAAGAGAAATAATCATCAGTGTATGTCATAGGGATTGGAAAAGGAAAACCACGGTGTATCCAAACATTTCTATACTGATATGCCGAATATAGACAAGAAAATACAAATTTCCCTTCTTCTGTCATATTCTCTAATTTTTCTTTGTGTTGTTCGTTGGATTTTGTATTAAGCTTATTGTCTAAAATATATTTCAACACATGAGATGAGCTGTTCGTGCGTTCCTTCCCTACTGTGTTACCATTATTTACCCGTTCAAATACTTCTTTGTTAAACTGAGCAGAAACCGAACAGCACTTTAATGCGAAATCAACCCCATTTATAGCAGAGAACAAAGAATCTAGTATGCGCATTAAATCAATGTAACTTTCGCTATAAAAATTCTGCCGAAGAAGATGCGCGTTGTTGTATATATCAAAAATATTTTTTAATTTGAACGCGTCACCCTCTGTCTCGGTTTTTGAAAAAAGAGAATTTATTCTCTTGTTAATAAGTTCAAACTCTCCAGCGTTATAATTTTTACTTGATATTACCTTGTTACTTTTTTCATTTTTCATACTACCTCCATCGTAAAAACCAGAGGTGGTTAACTTTCTTTTCTTTTGGATTCCTATATCCAAAGCAAACGCTAAAGCGGAATCAGGGTCTGAAATTTTGTTTTTTGAGTTGTTTTTCCCAAGCTTTAGATAATTTGAATCAGTAATCAAAACAATAACGCCGTCGTCGGATTTTCGTATTTTTAAAATTCCATATTTGTTAATGATTATATTCCCATCTAAATTAAATTTAGTTAATTCCCAAGAATCAAATGAATTATTTTTCATATTTTTCCAAAATTAGAGCCAGGATTTTTGGATGAGATTTGATTTAGCTTTCCGAGGCGTGTCGCCGTGAGCTATAGAGATCTACTCGCCTCAAAGCATGGAAAAATAAATCAAAAATCCAAAAAAGACCGCTCGCTAAATCAACCCCTTCCTAATCTTCTCCCGAAACTCTTTTGCCAGGTTGTTTAGATAGTAGAGATTGTGAAAAGTTACCAAATGCATTCCTGTGTACTCCCCTGCGCGAAACAGATGTGCCAAATACGAGCGTGTGTAATTTTTGCAGACATAGCAGCCGCACTTCGGGTCGAGGGGTTTTTTGTCTTTCAGTAACACCGTTT
>JALNYN010000017.1 GCA_023229825.1 Minisyncoccota bacterium | reverse complement strand
CAAACATACATTCTGGGGACCAAGCATTTTAACGAGATTATCGTACAGGCGGATCCGAGCATTCCGCTCGAACAAACCGTGTCCGACATAAAAACCACGCTTCGAATTAGCCACAATATCACGGATCCGGAAAAAGACGACTTTTATGTGAGTACGGCCGCCGATCTGCTTGATCGCATCGGTACGGTTACGACGGCGCTCACTGTGCTCCTCGCCTCCGTCGCCGCCATATCGCTCATCGTCGGCGGTATCGGCATTATGAACATCATGCTGGTATCGGTCACGGAACGAACGCGAGAGATCGGTTTGCGCAAAGCCATCGGAGCGACGGAAAATGAAATTCTCTCGCAATTTTTGGCGGAGGCGGTGATCCTGACCGCGATCGGGGGAATTATAGGAGTCCTGTTTGGGGCTTTTGTGTCGTTCTGTTTCGCTTGGGCTATAAACCAATTTTCAACCATCAGCTGGACATTTATTTTTCCTCTGCGGGGAGCTGTTCTCGGTATCGGCGTTTCGTCGTTCATTGGTCTCGTTTTTGGTATTGTTCCGGCTCGGCGGGCTGCAAAGAAGGAACCGATCGAGGCGCTGAGGTATGAGTAAGCAAAAAAGGAAAAAGTAAAAATGAAAAACTAAAAACGAGAAGGAAAATTTAAAAATTTACCGCAAAATTCTGTTTCGTGGAAATTTTAAATTTTTAGTTGTCGTTTTTAGTTTTTCATTTTTACTTTTTAATTTTTTTGAGTTAAACGTTGTTTGCGGTATACTATACCCATGGAAACATTTACTTTTATCCTTGTTGGGCTTCTTGCTTTGTCGTTCGGGGTCATTATTACTTTGCTTCTCACTCGCGACAAAAAGAAACAGCCTGTGCCGGATCAGGGGATGATCATGCTTCAAAATAAGCTGGATTATCTTACGAAGGAAGTGGATAAAAAGCTGGGGGAATCGCAGAGCGCTACGCTGCGACAGTTTTCTGAGTCTCAGAAATTCATGCAGGATATCAATTCTGAGATGAAAAAACATCTTTCCGAGGTCACAAAAGCGGTCACGGAAACGAACGAAGGTTCGAAGCAGGTTTTGGGCATTACCGAGGAACTTCATAATTTGCAGAAGGTTCTCACCAATCAAAAACATCGGGGGAGTTTGGGCGAGGCGAGCTTGGAACTTATTTTGGGAAATGTTTTGCCGCCCGACGCCTACCAATTGCAGTACCCGTTTTCCGACAACGACAAAGTGGACGCGGTCATTAAAACAAAAGACGGGATGATACCGATCGATGCGAAATTCTCGCTGGATAATTATAACCGCATCATCAATGAAACGGATCCCGTGAAAAAAATGGAGATCGAGAAAGATTTTATCGTCGATCTGAAAAAGCGCATTGATGAAACCGCGAAATATATTCGACCGACAGAGGGCACTTTGCCTTTTGCGATGATGTACATTCCGGCGGAGGGAATTTATTACGACCTGCTCGTCAACGAGGTCGGTGCGATAAAATCCAACACGCGCTCGCTCATCGATTATGCCTATAAAGACAAGCACGTCATCATCGTTTCTCCGACGACATTTTCCGCTTATTTGAGTTCAGTACTTTATGGTTTTCGCGCGTTCAAGATCGAAGAATCTGCCAGAGATATTTCCAAACGCGTCGAAGAGTTGGGAAAGCACCTGAAAGCTTACGATGAATATTATAAAAAGCTCGGCAACTCGCTCGGCACGGTCGTCGGACACTACAACAGCGGCGCGAAAGAACTTCATAAGATCGATAAAGATGTGGTGAAGATCACCGGAAACGGAATGGGGGTGGAACCGCTGATACTTGATAAACCGGGAAGCGAGGAATAAAACAAAAATTTCTTTGAACGTTTGTGCCGTCGCTATGGATTTTGTGCAATTCGAAAAAAGTGAGGTATTCCAAACGTTTCGGTTCTGGGTACAACCCAGAACCGGCGATGGGTGTGGACAGTTACAAATTCGGAGATAGCTTTTCCTCTATTTTTGTGATAAACTTTTGCATTATGGGAGCTTAGTTAAATGGTATAACAGTGGTCTCCAAAACCACTATCAGGGGTTCGATTCCTCTAGCTCCCGCAACGAAACTGTTAGAAAATAGATAATTGAAAATAGATAATTGAAAATAGAGAATTGATAAAAAAACACCGCTTGCGCGGTGTTTTTTTGTTTATTTTTTTGCTTCCTTGTGAGGGGTGTGTTTTCGGCAGACGGAACAATGCTTGTTTGGGGCAAGTTTCTTTTCTACGCTTTTTTTGTTACGGGTCGTCATGTAATTGACGCTTTTGCATTTGCCGCAGGCGAGCTTAATCAAGTGATCTTGAGACATAGTGAATTTATTGTTTTTGTAACGTATATCGGAGTATAATACAAAACAATAAATAAATCAACCCCGTTAGAGTTTTATACATTCCGTGCAGTGAATGCGCGGTATTTTATAGAAGCAATGCCGTATCGTTCAAACAGAATATGTCAAAAACTCTAACTTGGTCAAAGGGAAGGGGAATAAGCCTGTTTTTGCTCTGTCCCGTCGGCTAAATTTCGCATATGCGAAATTTAGCCGACAAGAAATAACTTTTATTAATAAGTTTGTCAAATATTCGTGCGGGGTGATATAGTTAATTCATGACCAATCCAAAAACATCAACAAAATTCGACGAATCTTATGCCAAGCTCAATCCGGCGCAAAGGCGGGCGGTGGACGCTATCGATGGCCCGGTTATGGTGGTGGCGGGGCCGGGGTCGGGAAAAACGGAAATTCTCTCGCTTCGCGTGGCGAATAT
Source organism: Minisyncoccota bacterium (assembly GCA_023229825.1). Lineage (GTDB taxonomy): Bacteria > Patescibacteriota > Minisyncoccia > Phycocordibacterales > CAIJYI01 > CAIJYI01. Next base: position 24,081 of record JALNYN010000017.1, on the reverse strand, counting down.
TTTACGCCGTACCGACATGTCGCCGGGAAATATATTGTGCCTCACCTTTACTGATTCCGCGTCTGTGAACATGCGCAAGCGTCTGGTCGGGATGATCGGAAACGCCGCCTATCGCGTTTCGATCCACACCTTCCATTCTTTCGGCGTCGAGATCATCAATTCTTATCCGGAGTATTTTTTTGGCGGCGCGTCTCTCTTGCCCGCCGATGATCTCGCTACGATCCGTATTCTGGAGAATATATTTTCCGAGCTCCCGCACGACAATCCGCTTTCGTCTGTATTTGAAGATTCGTTCACCTATTTGCGCGATGCAAAAAGCGCTATCACGCACCTGAAAAAAGGCGGACTTGATCCGGATGAATTTCGTGCAGCTCTGGCTTCGAACGCAAAGTTTTTTGAATTTGCGAATCCTCTCGTTTCGCAAACTCTTTCCGAGCGGCTTTCTAAAAAAATATTTCCCGCTGTCGCGGCGCTTTTGGAAAAACTTCAGTCGTGCCAAGCGGAAAATTTGGAGGGGATCCATCCGATCCATATGCTGGTCTCTGAAACGCTTTCTCGCGCGCTCTCGAGATCGGAATCTCTCGAATCCACTGTTCCGCTTTCGGAATGGAAAAAAGAATGGACGGAAAAGAATGACGACGGGGAAACGGTGTTAAAAGGCACGGCTGCGCAAGTGAAGCTTTTTACGCTTGCCGATGTATATGAAAAATATCAGGATGCGATGAGAAAGGAGGGGTATTATGATTTCGACGACATGATCCTCGATGTGATCCATTCGCTTGCGAAGAACGAAGCTCTCCGCTACGAACTGCAGGAGCGTTATCAGTATCTTCTCGTCGATGAATTTCAGGATACGAACGATGCGCAGATGAGGCTTATTCGGCTGCTCTCTGATCTGGCCGTTCACGAAGGACGTCCGAATATCATGGTCGTGGGCGATGATGATCAGGCGATCTACAAATTTCAGGGTGCGGAGATATCCAATATTCTTTCTTTCCGCGAGATGTACCGCGATCCGGTCATTATTACCATGACCGATAATTATCGTTCGACGCAGAGCGTGCTCGACTTGGCGCGGCATATCATTTTGAAAGGCGATGAAAGGCTTGAAAATAGGATCCCGGAGATGGAAAAAAAACTGACGGCGGGAAACAAAAATATTCCGGAAGGAGCGATCGTTCGAAAAAGTTTCCACACCCGGCTCGATGAGTTTTGTTTTATTGCGGATGAGATCAAGAAGGCCATGGCTCTCGGAAAAAGCGCCAATGATATCGCCATCATTTGCCGAAAGCACAGCGAGCTCGAAAGCATCGTGCCGTTCCTCCATCGGAAGGCCGTGCCCGTGCGATATGATCGAAAGCAAAATGTTTTTCGCGAGCCGCACGTGCGCGAGCTTATATTGCTTTCCCGATTTGTCTCGTCGCTCGGGAGGAAACATCAAGATGAAGCTGACGAACTTCTTCCGGAAATTCTCGCCTTTCCATTCTGGAGAATTCCACGGAAAGTTTCCTGGCAGATATCTCGCGATGCCAAGCGCGGACGATGGCTCGATGCGATGTCGGAGCATCTGGATGGACGGGTGAGGGAAGTGGCGGATTTTCTGATCGATCTCGGCGAGCGTTCCAAAAATGAAACGCTTGAACAAATATTGGATGATCTCATGGGAAGCGATATCATCGCCGTGGCGTTTGATGATGATGAGCAACAAGCAACAAGCAGCAAGCAACAAGGGAATAGAGAAACAAACAAGTTTGTTTCGCCGTTTAAAGAATATTATTTTTCCCGCGAAAAATTTAAAGAAAATAAATCTGAATTTCTGCTTTTTCTTTCATCGCTCCGCGTATTTGTTGAGGCTCTGCGCGAATACAAACAGGGGACGATGCTCCGGATCGACGATCTCGTGGAATTCGTCGACCTCCATGAATCGAACAAAATCCCGGTGGTTGATACGAGCCCGTTCGTATCGGCGAGCGAATCTGTCACGCTCCTTTCCGCGCACAAAGCGAAGGGTCTTGAATTTGATACGGTGTTTACGATCTCGTGCCAGAACGATATTTGGGCGGGCCGCGGCATGTCGTCCAAACTTCCTTTTCCCAAGAACCTCGGCCTTGCTCCGGCGGGCGACACGCTCGACGATCAGCTCCGCCTTTTTTATGTGGCGCTCACTCGCGCAAAAAGCCATCTCTACCTCACTTCGTATGAGATACGCGAGGATGGAAAAGAAACCCTTCCGCTTGAATTTTTAACGCTTCCCGATCAGGGAGAATGCGGCGAGAATGTCCGCGAAATGCTTGCGGCGGAAAAACACGAGGCGGAGGTAAGCGAGGAATCCGAAAGAACGACACTGTTCGAGGCATGGAAGTCGTTCCTTGCTCCGCCTTTTGTCGCCGATGAACAGGCGCTCCTTCATTCGCTTCTCGATGAGTATCAAATGAGCGTGACGCATTTCAATAATTTTCTCGATGTTTCGCGCGGCGGTCCGCAGACATTTTTAGAACACAATCTTCTGCGATTTCCCGAAGCAAAAAGTCCTTCCGGCGCGTATGGTTCGGCGATCCATTCGGCGCTTGAGAAGACCTACACGTATTTGAAACGCGAAGGAAAGATCCCCGATACGAAAACGATACTCGCATGGTTTGAAGAACAGCTCCGCTTCGGGAGGCTTAGTTTGCGCGACCATGAATTTTTTCTCAAAAAAGGGAATGATGCGCTCGGAGCCTATCTCAAAGAAAAAGGCGGTTCGTTCGATCCGCTTCATAAGATCGAGACGGATTTCAAAAATCAAGGCGTTTTGATCGGCGATGCAAGGCTTACGGGGAAGATCGATAAAATGATACCGGAAGGCGATGGGAAGTTTTTGGTCGTCGATCTCAAAACGGGAAAATCATTCGATGAATGGGAAGGAAAGAGCGCGGATGAAAAAATAAAATTATATAAATACCGCAGGCAGCTCGTGTTCTATAAACTGCTCGTGGAAAACTCTCGCGACTTTTCAAAATACCTGGTGGAAGAGGGTACGCTCGAATTCGTTGAGCCCGACAAGAAAGGGAAGGTGCGCGAGCTCCGCGCTTTGATCACGGAACAAGAAACCGACCGGACGAAAGCGCTCATCGAGGCGGTATATAAAAAGATCATGGCGCTCGATTTTCCGGATGTCTCGAAATATTCGAAAGACATCGCAGGAATGATGAATTTCGAAGCGGATCTGCTTAGTGAATAAAGATACCAATATACAAATCAATACGAATGACACGAATGGCTACGAATGCAGGAGCGGGGTTGTACCCCGGTTGGAATGTTTGTATGTTATTACAAATTTTGTGATGAATCTGAAAATAGTGAGATATTCCAAACGTTTCGGTTCGGGGTACAACCCCGAACCGGCGACGGAGAGTGAGTAGTGTCCAACGGTAACTTGCGCGAACGCATTTTTTGTGCTTGTATAAAAACAGGTTCATTCATTTTGAAAGGAGGGTTTCCTGTGAATTTTGAAATATTTCTCGCCGTATTTTGGCTGACCTATTGGGTCTATATTTTGGCTGGCGGTTTAGCTTTGGTTTTCTTTATCGCGCTTTCAAAGGCGCTCGCGAGCAGGACGTCGCGTGAAGAACCGGACCTTTCAACGCTGAAAAGTTTCGTGTATCTCGGTGCGGGAATTTTAACGCTCTTTAATATGGGTTTTGCCGTCATGGGCGGATATGCCGCATTCTTTGCGGTCGCCGTTCTTTGGCTTTTGCTTGACTACGTTCTCGTCATTGCGATCGAAAAACGGATCGTTCCTTGGCGCGAAGCGAGAGACTTGATCTTTCCGTATTGGTTCGCTTGGGACGGGCGCTTGATCGTTCAATCTTACCGGCTGCGCTGGCATCTTAACCGCGGAGGCACCGAGGAAGAATTCTTCGCCGCCGAAGAAAAGAAAGCAAACGCACCAAAACCAAAAGCATGGAAAATCTATGCCGTCGTTATTCTTTTAAGCGTAGTATTCACCATGATCATCGGTCTGCTGACAAATTGAGAAACAAGAATAATATATAGTGTTTATATATGATCGCCTCAAGACATCTTGAGGCGGTTTTTTTAGTATTACATAATTCTATCTTTCAAACTAAAAAATATGATAGAAAATAAAGCATGGAATTTCCCGTCGTCATACCGGACAGGGATCCGGTATCCACGTCGTTGTGCGAAATAAACGTGGATTCCGGCTCGCGGGCCGGAATGACGGGGGGAGAGTTGAAATAAAGTTGTGTATATAGTACGATACTATCTGTACTAGGTATTACTGTGTATCGTTGCCGTCGTCCCCCTGATACTGATACTCACCCCTGATACTTCGTACGGGCCTATGGTCTAGTGGTACGACGCGTCATTCGCATTGACGAAACGGGAGTCCGATTCTCCCTAGGTCCACTGCTTCGCTCTCCGCTGCGCTCCGAGCTACGCAGTGCAGGCACTTGCAAACAACGCTCCAAATGGAGTGTTTTTGCTATTGAGCGAAGCAGTGGTCCTGCGTAGCTCGTAGTGCAGCGGAGAGCGTAGGAGGACCTTTCTCTTAAAGCTACGCAGTGGCAGGCACAGAACGTAAAAGATACTCCTGAGCGGGGTATTTTTTGCATAAGGCTTAGCGAAGCAGTGGTCCGGAGCCTGCCCTGCGTAGCCTTTGGCGGAGCAGGGTTGAATAATTACTTCCAGAAATTTTTTGCACTCCAAAAACAATCATGTATAATATCGTCCGTGTATTATGTCTACATTTTAAAAAGCGAAAGAGACGGCACTTTATATAAAGGAACAACCTCCGATCTCAAAAGACGACTTCAAGAACATAATGGCGGCTCTTCAAAATATTCTGACTCAAAACGCCCTTACTCAATAGTTTGGTATTGCGCCTTTCCAAACAAAACCAGGGCTCTTATTTTTGAAAAATACCTCAAACATGGCTCCGGGCATGCGTTCGCAAAAAAGCATTTTTTGTGATTAACAAAATTAATTACTCTCTTACTTCTTCACACTTCTTCTTGGCGCTCGTTGGAGCTCTCTGGTATAATATTTTCATGATGCTCAATCCGGAGGAAACAATAAAACCTCTTTTACTGCGGGATGATTCCAAAGTGGCGGACCTTGGCGCCGGTTCCGGCGTGTTTACGCTGGCTGCGACGAAGTTTCTTTATACCGGAAAAGTATATGCGGTGGATGTCCAGCGGGGGCTTCTTCCGCTGATCGCCAGCAAGATCGACTCCGATCATCAGAAAAATGTTGAGATCGTATGGGGGAATGTGGAAGAACCCGGAGGTACGAAGCTGAAAAGCGGTTCCATTGATGCCGTAATTTTTGCGAATATGCTTTTTCAGATCAGCCGCAAAGATATTGCGATCGAGGAAATAAAACGCATTTTGAAGGAGGGAGGAAAATTGCTGGTCGTCGATTGGACCGGAAGTTTCGGCAATATGGGGCCGAGAGAGGAGGATATCGTATCCAAAGGATCAGCGCGCGATCTCTTTGAAAAAAATGGGTTTGTTTTTGTGACGGATACTCCCGCGGGAGATTACCATTATGGAATGATCTTTACTTTTCAAAAAAAATAATCTATGAAAACATTTCAAGTCGTAATTATGATGATCTTCGGCGGATTTATTCTGCTGGCCATTCTTTCTTTTGCCGGAATTATTCCGAGTCCGACAGGCAAGAGTGCTAGTCAGATGTCGGGAGATCTGGTCTTGTGGGGAACAGAGAGTGAAAATACCATGTCGATATTTTTGGGCAAAATAACAGAGATACCCAGAAAGATTAAGATTTCCTATAAACAACAATCTCCGGAAACTTTTGCGGACGACCTCATCGAAGCGCTTGCCGCGGGCGCCGGTCCAGACCTGATCATAATGCCTCAAGATCTTATCGTTCGTCTTGAGAGTAAGATCTCACTCTTCACCCCCGAGATCTATTCCGAGAGGGATTTCAAGAATTCTTTCATAGAGAACGGCGAGGTCTTTATACGCCCGAAGGGGATAGTGGCTCTTCCTGTGTCCGTAGATCCGATGGTTATGTACTGGAACAGAGATATCTTTACCAACAAAAGCATTGCGCTTCCTCCGAAATACTGGGATGAGCTCTTGACCCTCGCACCCATTTTAACAGAAAAGAATGAAGCGAATGACATTATCCTAAGTACGGTTGCTCTTGGCGAATATCAAAACGTGACCAACGCGAAGGAAGTCATTTCAACACTTATTCTGCAAACGGGGAATCCTCTTTTTGCAGATGTGTCGGGAGCTCTCCAGCCGGTTTTGTCGGGGTTATCAGGGAAAAAAATTCCGCCCGTAACTGCCGTCCTTCGCTTCTATTCTGATTTTGTCGATCCGGCTAAAAATATTTATTCATGGAATAGATCCTTGCCGGAATCGAAAAAAGCATTTTTGGCGGGGGATCTTGCCATATATTTCGGATTTTCAAGCGAATTGGAGGATATACGCGTAAAAAATCCGAATTTGAATTTTGATGTGGCGCTCGTGCCCCAGATAAGGAGTTATCCGCTCAGGATGACATTCGGAAGAACAGAAGGCATAGCGGTATTGAACGTATCGCGTCAAAAAGCATCGGCATATTTTGTCGCACAATATCTTTCATCTCCGAATGCGACGGCGCTTCTTTCACAGACCAATAATAAACTGTCGCCTTCGCGCGAAATACTCGCCAAAACTCCAGCAGATCCTGCAGACCAAATATTTTTTGATTCGGCGATCATAAGCCGTTCATGGCTTGATCCGAACAGAGAAAAATCCGGACCCATATTCAAATCGATCGTTGAAGACATTAATTCAGGAAAAGTAACTTTGGAAGCAGCTGCCGAATTGATGCAGGGGAATTTTAGGATCATAACGCCGAGGTAAATAAGTTCATCAAGTTATAAAGTTTATCAAGTTATAAAGTTGCCGCTTCACGTTGTGAAAATAAATATATGAATCAACAAATACCCCTGAGAAACAAAATATCTCTCTTTGCGCTTCCATTGCTTCTTACTCGCGGAGCTTCTGCTGCGGTTGTAACCTTCACCACTCCTACCCCGAAAGTGGGGACGCTCTATGATTTCGTCGTTGAGGTGTTAAAGATCGTGATCAAGATCGGCATTCCCGTTGTTGTTATTTTATTCATCTGGACCGGATATTTATTTGTGACAGCTCAGGGGGATACGACACAGCTGCAAACGGCGAAAAAGGCCTTCTTCGGCTCGGTCATTGGAGCAACGATCCTGCTCTGCGCCGTTCTCATTGCAACGATCATAAAAGCGACGATAGGGGAGTTGGGAGGGTAGGCGGAGAGTATGAGTATCTGGTATAGGTATAAGTTGCAGTCATCGACGATCTGTTTCGCAAAAAAATTTCTAATATCCAATTTCTAAACGAGCGAGAGAAATGGAAGTCGCAACTTACATTTCCGAGCGAGTGCAAGAAATATAAGAGTGAAACTGCTTTTATTTCTAAACGAAGACGAGATCGATGTTTTTAAGAATTAGGATTTTTATTAGGAATTAGATATTAGGAATTAGAAATTTTTAAAAGTTTATGTCAAAAAAAATATCGATTTTTACCTCATCAGTCTTTGTAATGTTCATATCTTTGTTTGCGTTGCCCGTTCTTGCCTTTAAAGACAAAATAGATCCCATCACTCCCGGCATTACTTCCGTTCCTCAATTTCTCAAGAATGTTCTCGATATTGCTATTCAGATCGGAATTCCGATCTCGGCTTTTTTCATGATATGGGCCGGCTTTCTTTTTTTGACGGCGCAGGGTGATCCGACGAGGCTTACCACGGCAAAAAGAGCGTTCGTTTGGGCGGTCGTCGGCACGGCGGTCATCTTTTGCGCGTGGCTCCTCGCGATGGCGATCCAAAACACGATCTGGCAGGAAATAGGAGGGAATCAAGTTCCGTAAGGTAAATTAAAAAGTAAAAATGAAAAGTTAAAAACGACAACTAAAAATGAAAAAGTCCGCCGGTTTCGTCGTTAATTTTAAATTTTACATTGTCGTTTTTCCTTTTTCATTTTTACTTTTTATTTTTTCCGATCAATATTCTACGATTTCACAAAATTTTATCATAGTGTGTAATTAATAATTTAATCTATAATATATTTTATGGTCACTGATTTTAGAAGTCTTATGCAGCTTTTTCTCAGCCTTCTTGGGACGTTTATGTCGCTTTTGTATGCGGCGGCATTTGTTGCTTTCTTCTGGGGTATCGTTCAGTACATTTTCAATACCGAGGATTCTAAGAAACGCGCGGAGGCAACCAATTGGATGGTTTGGAGCGTCGTCGCTTTGTTCGTCATGGTCACGCTTTGGGGTATCGTCGGTCTGCTTTCTCGAACATTCGGACTTACGCCGAATGTCATTCCTCAGCTTGGCCGGTAAAATATCAATGCTATTATCCACATGAACCTTTGTGGGAAAAAGATCGTTTTGATATACTAAAATCATCGCTTATTAAAAGTTTATTAATTGAAATAAATAATTTTTATGAAAAAATCGTTATTTGTACTCGGTGCATTTTTGACTCCGGCCATTGCTTTGGGGCAAACCTCAAATGTGACGAAAGATGCCGGCGGACTCATTAATCTTTTTGGCGTTATAGTCGCGCAGCTGATCCCGATAGCGAGCATGCTCGCCATCCTGTTCTTCTTCTACGGCTTGGCGGTGTACATTTTGAAGGCGGGTGATCCGGAAAAAGCGGCGGAAGGAAAAAGCATCATGATTTGGGGAATTCTTGCTTTGTTCGTCATGGTCAGTATCTACGGTATCATCGGATTTTTGCAGAGATCGACCGGAACGGATGAAGGCGCTATTTCCAACCCCGTCATTATTCCTGATGTTGTCCCGGCTTCCGTACAATAAATCGCATTATCTTTTTTCTTTCAAAACATGAACATTGATCAACTGCTCCTCAAAATTTACACGTTTATTCTGAACCCCTTCATAGCGGTTCTGTTCGTCGTCGCAACGGTCTACTTTCTCATCGGCCTCATTCGTTATTTTCTTCCTCAAGGAAGCGACAGCGATCGACAAACCGGACAAAGACATATGGTATGGGGGTTGGTGGGGATGTTCATCATGATCACGGTTTTTGGGATCATGAAACTCATCGTGAACACCTTCGGCGTGAACCTTTCCGATTTCGGCGCAACGTTGCCGTCCAACTATTAGTCGTACCGTTCCTGATACTGATACTTTTCCCTGATACTTTTGTTGTGTTATCCACAACTGTTTCCTTCCAGTCGTGCTATACTAAAAACAGGTCGCATTACAAATATATCAATTTATAAGTTTATTTGAATTTTTATGAAAAAATCGTTATTTGTACTCGGTTCGTTTTTGGCTCCGGCTATCGCTTTGGGACAGACTTCCAATACGACGGCGGATGCGGGAGGTCTCGTTAATCTTTTCGGGGTGATCGTTGCATCTCTCATTCCGATAGCGAGCATGCTCGCCATCCTGTTCTTCTTCTACGGCTTGGCAATTTACATCTTGAAAGCAGGCGATCCCGAAGCGGCTGCAGAAGGAAAAAGTATCATGATCTGGGGAATTCTCGCTTTGTTCGTCATGGTCAGTATCTACGGTATCATCGGATTTTTGCAGAGATCGACCGGAACGGATGAGGCTGCGACCGCGTTGAACGTGATTACGCCGACATTCACTCCTGCGACCGCCAACTATACGACGCAATAAGATCCTTATTCTTGAAGATAAAACCGCCTCAAAGTATTTTGAGGCGGTTTTTATGTTGTATAGCCGTACCCAAATTTTCAAATTAAGGCTTATCACCCGTTGTTCCGTGTTTGCCAGTCAGCGGATGACCACGTTGGAATGTTTTGGGGTCATGACGACGCTCTATTCGTTTAAAATGTTTCGGACGGGGTCGGAGCACCACAAGAGTATTTCCATTTTTATAGTCGCTCAACGCTCCTTAAAAATTAGGTCACCCGCGTCCGGCGACGCATTGGCAGTATGATTTTGCGGGTGTCATTGATCTAATCACCCCCGATACTGATACTTCAATTGTGTTATCCACAACTATTTCTCGCCAGTCATGCTATACTAAAAACAAGGCATACCATAGCTGGTTATTTATCAATTAAAGGTGTCTTCGATTTTTTATGAAAAAAACGTTATTTGCGCTCGTTTCTTTTTTTGTTCCGGCTATCGCTCTGGGGCAGACTTCCAATATGACGGCTGACGCGGGAGGTCTCGTTAATCTCTTTGGTGTGATCATTGCATCACTTATACCGATCGCGAGCATGCTCGCCATCCTGTTCTTCTTCTACGGCTTGGCGCTTTACATATTGAAAGCGGGCGACCCTGATGCTGCCGCGGAGGGAAAAAGTATCATGATCTGGGGAATTCTCGCTTTATTCGTCATGGTCAGTATCTACGGCATCATCGGATTTTTGCAGAGATCGACCGGAACGGATGAGACTGCGACCGCAATAAACGTCATAACACCAACCTTTACTCCCGCAACGGTGAATTACATGCCCGGCTACTAGAGTATTTAAGGTAAGATCAAAATCGCTCCAATTACTTGGGGCGATTTTTATTCCACAGTTTTATGAGCAGATCCGGATAAAATTTGATATACTGATGATATGAAAAAGAACATAAGAAATCTTTTATTATTTGTTGGATCTTTCTTCCCGCTCGGGGCGCTGGCACAAAGCACTTTGTGGACGGTAACCGGCGTATTTGGGTACATTATCTGGTCTTTGGGGACCATACTTCCTCTTTTGGCTTTCGGCGTATTTATGTATGGACTCGCCAAATTTATTTTATCATCCGGCGACCCGAAAAAGGTTGAGGAAGGAAAGGGGATCATGACGTGGGGGGTTGTCGCGCTTTTTGTTCTGATCAGCATATGGGGGATAATCGGTTTTATGGACCGTTCCTTTGGCACCGATGTCGGTCCCGGAAATTTTGAGATCCCGATACCGATCTTGCCGGGATAAAACAGTTATCAAGTAAAAAGTTCATCAAGTTTATAAAGTACGAAAAAAGCGGTTCGACGAATGTCGAACCGCTTTGTGATTAAAAGAACGCTTGACCCATAAAGATCAAAACCTGTTGTCCAAACATGATGGTCATAACCGTCAGTATCATGCCGCGCAAATAAGTGATGTTATAGTAATACCTGATAGCTGGCAGCACCGGAACGATCATCATAAGCATGATGAAGACCAAGAAGATGCTCCATGTCGGTATCTGAGGATCGGCGGGGAATATAAAGCTTGAACTTACCCCTGGGATCCAGTCTGAGATCCATTCAAGGGCGGGTATGCGCACTGCATGCGGCGATCGGAACGGCATAAACCAAAGATTCCACGCCGCCCAGACGCTGAATATGATCGGAAAGATGAACCCTCCTATCCAGTCAAGAAAGTAACTTCTTTCGACTAAGAGCAGAAAAGGACACAATAGCGATACGATCAAAAGTCCGAACAGAGGAAGATACAACATTCCATCCGCTGGCGGGACCATTGTCAGCATATCAACGATCGAGCCGCGGTACGGACCGACGAACAGATCGTTTGCCCATGCGGTCGTAAAGAAAAGATATCCGAATAAAAACATTACCCACGTAGATGGATCGACCCAAAAAGTCAGACGAGAATCTTGCGGAGGCGGTTTTTTCGGCTTGTCTTTTACAACATCTTTACTCTTGGATGAACTGGATCTTTTGCGTTTTTGCCATGCTTTCACGACAAGGAATATGCCGATAACTGCGATGATAAGTCCGATCGCTGCAAAAAACGAAAGCACTAAGCCTCCAGTATTGCCGCCGTCGCCGCTTGGGTAAAGTTTAATGAGCAGAAAGAGTACAAAAGATGCATAGATCACTAATCCATGCGGTCTTTTTTTCGGAAGGGTAAGAAAAGAGGAAATTTTTCCCCTCGTTTTATCCCACGAAAGTTCCCGAACAAAACCTATGATTTTTTTTAACCAAGAATCATTATTTGTTTGCGAAGGGTCATTGTGCGGAGTCATTTTTTCCTCCTCGCTTTTTCGCCCTGCCTTTTGGATCTTTTGATGTATCCTCAGGTTTTGTTTCTTCCTGCTTGCTCTCTTTAAGATCGGTCATTTCATCTTCCGGTTTTTTCACGGCATCATTATTTGAGGTGCTTTTCATGGCGACGAGCATACTTTTTGCGTCGTCAGTCATGGCGCGAGGTCCTTCAAAAACAATAGCACTGCCCTTATCACCGGCTTTCTCTATGGCTTCGTATCTTGCCATGTCGGGATGTTTCGCCTTTGCCGCATACGTTTCATCAATACGTCGTTTTTCCGCATCGGTATCAAGATTTTTTGCCGTAGCATTGGCTTTGGCAGTTATAACCTTTGCCTCACCTGTTTTTGTTGCCGAAATAATGGTTGCTTCACCGGTCTTTGTTGCCACCAGCGCTGCTTGGAATGCATCGCGAATGGTGTCGGACAGTTTGCCTCCAACGTTCGAAAGACGCACTTCATCGACAATGATCCCCAGAGTGGTTTTTGTCGGACCGGATTTTATAACGTCGCTGAAGCTTTTTTCATTTTCCTTTTTCTTCAAATCCTCGTATTGTATCGATCTGAAAAAAGTATCCGCTTCAGTTTTGAGCGTGGTGCCAAGCTGTGCGATAACGTCTACGTTGCCGCAAAACGCGATCTCAGGAACAACGATCCTTATAAACACAGAGAAGGTAAGGTCAACGAATGCGTTTCCTCCTATCTCTACGTTTTCCGTAGTGATCGCATATTCAACCCGGGCGACATAGAAGAAATCCGTCGGTTCTTCACGACGTATTACGTTGCCTTCGCCACCGGTGTTTTTTGCAAATTCCGTCCACACAAAGCGATAGCTCGCTCTTCTTGCCGGAGGCGGTCCGATCCAGTAGATACCGTAACTTCTCAGTATGGAAGCATAGGATAACCAGTCGACCGTTTCGTCGAATTTCTCTATTTCCTTTTTGCCTGCAAGCTCGGGCTCGTCGCAATCTTTCAAACGATATCCTCGCGGAAGTATTACTCCGTCATAGGTACCGCCGGACGTTATGTGTCCGATCTTTGCTACTCCTTTTTTATCAGTATATGATGTTTCCACTTCCTTACCGTTTTGTACCCGAATGGCCGCCATGGCACCGGTCGCATTGTTGAGGGTGGTGAATAAACACCAGCCGACATACAAGGACCACCACCACGGGATGATCAAGGGGCCGCTTATCGAAATGAAAAGCAAAAGCCACCATAAGATATTTAATAACATATATTATTACCTCTTTGTCAAAAAACAATGTTAAAATATGGATTTTAATCCGAAATTATTATACACTATTTACATAAAATAGTCAATATCTGTCAAAAAGATCCGCTCATGAATTTGAGCGGATACAGACCTATAAACAGGTAAAAATTTTGTGCAAGACCTCATCGGCAATGCCTTGATGAGATACCAAGACCAGCATGATGGCGATGGCGGCGGCAAAGATCGCACCGGCATTGGCGCAAAGCCCAAAAAAGACAGCTTCGCCGTATAGCTTTTTTGTGATCGCTTTTTCACAGAGAAAACCAGAATAGAGTCCGAGGACCAGAAACAAGATCATGGAGAAAATCACCCAGAACATAAAGCCTCCCTCTCTTAAAATGAACCATCTCATTTAAAAATATCATACAAAAAATAGCGGGTCAATTTTTGCTATGCACGGGCAAGATTGTAAAATAAGAAAAAATGTCGTACTTTATACATATAACGTAATAACAGAAAACAAATTAATTTATGGACCCAAAACAAGAAAACCACATTCTTCCGAAAGATATTATTGAAAAACTTTTTCCGTATGAACTGCCGACGCCCGAAGAACTCGAGAAAAAATATCCTCCGCGCTATCTGCAGGAGGGTGCGATGGTCACGCGCGTCGGTCCGAGTCCGACGGGTTTGATGCATATCGGCGGCGTGTATTCGGCGCTCATTTCCGAGCGGTTGGCACATCAGACCAAGGGTGTCTTTTATTTGCGGATCGAGGATACGGATGAACTGCGTTCGAAGGCGGAAACGACCGAGGTTATTGTGAAAGCTCTGGATCATTTTGATATTCCGACCGATGAAGGAATGACGATCTCGGGAGAAGAAAAAGGGAAGTACGGTCCGTACACGCAAAGCGCGCGCAAAGATATCTATCGATCCATGGTAAGATCACTCGTTGAAAAAGGAAAAGCGTATCCGTGTTTTTGCACCGGAGAAGAAACGAAGGCAATGGGAGAAGAACAGATGAAGCAAGGTCTTCGTCCCGGTTATTATGGAAAATGGGCGAAGTGGCGCGATGCCGCACCCGGGGATGTGAGCAAAGAATTGGAAAAAGGAACGCCGTTCGTGATTCGTTTGCGGTCGGAGGGGAATTTTGAAAATAAAATAAAAGTTCATGATCTTCTGAAAGGGGATCTCGAACTTTCTGAGAACGATATTGATAAGAAAATTTTGACGGCATCGAGCGGGTTGCCGACTTATCATCTGGCGCACGCCGTCGACGATCATTTCATGGGAACGACCGATGTCATCCGCGGAGACGAGTGGGTTTCTTCCGTCCCGCTTCATTTGCAATTATTCGACGCGTTCGGTTGGAAGGCTCCGAGATACGGACATCTCGCGCCGATCCAGAAAATGGACGGGGGATCGAAGCGCAAGATCAGCAAGCGGAAAGATCCGGAGGCGAACGCGATGCTGTATAAAGATCAGGGCTATCCACCCGAAGCGGTGGTGGAATACCTCCTCAATCTCGCCAATTCCGCGTTCGAAGATTGGAGGAAAGCGAATCCAAAAAAAGACAATCGCGAATTCGAGCTTACTTTGAAAGGGCTTTCCAAGTCGAATGGCCCGCTTTTCGATTTTGTGAAATTGAACGACATCAGCAAGGATATTGTTTCTCGCATGAGCGCCGATGAAATTTACGAAAAATCGATGGTATGGGCGAAAGAGTATGATCCGAAACTGGCGGAAGAAATGGAAAAAAACTCCGACTATACAAAATCAATTTTTAACATCGAACGCATGGGAGAAGCACGCGGAAGAAAAGATATTGGAAAATGGGCGGATATGGATTCGGAGATCGGATATTTCTTTGATCCGCTTTTTGATGAGAAAAAACCCGCCGTCGCTCTTTCGAGCTATGGTGTGGCGAAGGAAGAACGCGAATCGATCGTCGGTGATTTTCTTGAAACCTATAATGAGAACGACACCAAAGATGAATGGTTTGAAAAAATAAAGGACATCGCCAGAAAGTTCGGGTATGCGGAAGGCGCAAAACAATATAAGCTCGAGCCGGAAAAATACAAAGGCCAAGTCGGCGATGTCGCCAAAATTTTCCGCGTTCTCCTGACGGGAAAAACCAACACGCCGGATCTGTATTCGATCATGAAAGTTATGGGAAAAGAGAGGGTAGTACGAAGATTAAAGGACTGTGATTCCGTTTAATGCAATTTACAAGGTTAGTCCTTGTACAAGGACTAACCTTGTAAAACACTGATGATGGGTGTATTCTTGTGGGATGGAAAGGAAATTTAATTTTAGTGTGGATGAGTACTATCACGTATTCAGCCGTGGAGTAGATCGCCGAGAAATATTTTCAGATAAAGAAGACAGAGAAAGATTTCTGCGTTTGCTGTATATTACAAACAGTTCGAAATCTGTTCGCTTTACCGAAATCAGTAGACTCCCTTATCCTTTGATGGAAAGAGGGGAACCTCTTGCCGCTGTTGGTGCTTATTGCCTTATGCCGAACCATTTTCATTTACTTTTGCGCGAAACGGAAGAAAACGGGATAAGCTCTTTTATGAAGAAACTCCTGACTTCTTATTCAATGTATTTCAACAAAAAAAATGATCGGACTGGGAATTTGTTTGAGAGCACTTTTCGCGCTGAACATGTTGACGGCGATAATTATTTAAAATATCTTTTTGCATACATCCATCTTAACCCCATAAAATTAATAGATTCGGAATGGAAGAAAAAAGGAATTATCAATAAAAAACTTGCGAAAGAGTATTTGAGCTCATATGAATATAGCAGTTACTTTGAGTATACAGGAAAAGAGAGGGATGAGTCTCTTATTCTTTGCGCAAAAGAGTTCCCCGAGTATTTTGGCAATATACACGATTTTCGTGATTTTATAAACTATTGGTTAACATATCGAAAAGAGGTTGATTCCATTATACAAGGTTAGTCCTTGTACAAGGACTAACCTTGTAAGAGAACCTGGTATAATTTGAGGAATTTTAAAATAGGCCGCACGAAATTCGGTGCGGCCTGTTTACTAGGTTGTTAGGCGATTCATGATCGCTATTAATTCTTTCAGACGATCTTTTTCATAGCCGTCCGGCTGAAGGTCGGCAATGCGCGTGAAATTGAAAAGGCACCATCGCGCAATATTATTGTTTCCCATCGAAAATTGCCACGGAGTACAGCTGTAGAAAGAAGTATCGTACAACAGCTTCAACTCTCCTTCAAGATGTGAAGGAACCAGCGAATAGGCGATATCCAAAAATTCTTTCCATGCCTGATGAAAGGGGTTGCGAGGATGGTCCCAAAGAGGGTATGGATTCGGATCCTCTCCGGTTGACCACGAACCTTTCGGAACGAAGGCGGCTTTTTTTCGGAAACTTTGAAAGATATGATCTATGGAAACGATCTTCGCTTCGTCTTTTCTTTCCGCGATCCGGTTGGCGAATGGAAGAAGAAAATCTTCGATCATCCCATGATGGTGATGTCCGAAAGTTTCCGCATCAAGCGCGAGGATAATATATCCTTTTGTTCGGTTCCCCTCGAGACGGCGCCCCCAATCTCCGTGCGAATCTATAATGGTATCCGCAAAGCGTGCAGGGTCTCCATATTTTTTAAACGCGATCTCTTTTGATCTCATTCCCGAACGCAGTATGACGGGATTGCCTTTTGGGGCCGGTATCCAATCGAAAGGCGCACGTTCTATTTCAGGAAGTGCGTGCCGCATGCGAACGAACGGTTCATCGTCGGCAAGACACCAGCGGTAATGCAGCTCGCTGAAAGCGTCCGCCATTTCTCCGGAATACGCGAGTTCGGGAGGGAATATGCCCGGCAGCGCATCGCGCCCGATGAAGTGTTCGCGGTAGAACTCTTCGTTCTGTGTGAGCTGTCTTTTAATAAAATCTTTCGGGGTCAACGGACCGAGATAATGATACGCGAACGTGTTGACGAGTTCCAGCCGTTTATTTTCATAGAGCGTTGCGATGCGTTTCAGAAAATTTGCAGGCAACCGTTCGCCCAAACTTTTTGCGATATCGATCGAGAAAAAAACATTCGGCTCGCGTTCTAAAAGAGAAATGAGCGGTCCGTAGCTTTCGACGTATATTTTATTCAGCATGGTTTCCGTTTGAGTGGGCGGCTGATAGGCATGCAGCATAAGAGCGATCTGGATATTCGGGTTCATAAGTTACTCCGTTCCGCGGCCAGCGCGGATAATGTTAAAGAAAAATGTTCTGGCGTAATCATACAACAAAAGAACGCATTTGTCACTTCGGAAACGGGATCGTTGCTGCTCGTCCCTGATACTGATACTTTTCCCTGATACTCGTTTCGTGGTATTATAAAATCATGAATTTCAATGCAATTTTTAATCCGCGATCGATCGCGGTCGTCGGCGCTTCTCGCCGACCTACGCATGTCGGGTATGGCGTTTTGAAAAATCTTACGGAACAGGGATATGACGGTGAAATATTTCCGATCAATCCGAATGCGGAAGAGATTCTCGGGCGAAAATGTTTTCCGAATTTGTCGGCGATAGGACAGCCGGTCGATCTCGCGATATTTACCGTGCATACCGCCGATGTAAAAACAGCAATGGAAGAAGCGGTGAAGATCGGCGTGAAAGCGGCGATCGTGATCACGGCGGGATATAAAGAGATCGGAGAAGTTGAATTGGAAACCGAACTTGCCCGCGTATGCCATGAAAACAATATCACGCTTATTGGTCCGAACTGCCTCGGGGTCATACATCCTGCGGCAAAAATGAACGCCTCTTTCGCACGTATCATGCCGAAAGTCGGACCGGTCGGTTTTTTCTCGCAAAGCGGAGCGCTGTGCGTGGCGGTTTTGGATTACGCTGAAAATCTGGGAATCGGTTTTTCAAAGTTCGTCAGTATGGGCAATAAAGCGCAGGTCGGCGAGGCTCTGATGATACGGTTTATGCTTGATGATCCGGATACGAAAGTCATTGCGATGTATCTTGAAGATATTACCGATCCGCACGAGATCATCGAAATTATTCGGAGTGCAAGAATGGCGGGAAATAAAAAACCGATCATCGCGCTCAAAGCCGGAAGAACGAGCGCGGGTGCGGGAGCCAGTGCTTCTCATACAGGAGCGCTTGCCGGCGCGGATGAATCATTCAGTGCGTTCTTTTCTCAAGCGGGAATTATTCGCGCGGAAAAAGTTTCCGAGCTGTTCGATCTCATGAAAGTTTTTTCCTTTAATCCGCCGTGTGCTGGGAGGAAGATCAGGATCGTCACCAATGCGGGCGGACCCGGAGTTTTGGCAACCGATGAGGCGGCGCTTTCCGGTCTGTCGGTCAATCCTCTTTCAGCAGAAGCGCGCGCCAAACTTTCCGAATTTCTTCCGAAATCCGCGAATACGAAAAATCCGGTTGACGTCGTCGGCGATGCGGACGCTCTGCGTTTTGAAAAAGCGCTTGAGGTGGTAGCGGCGGATCCGGACACTGATCTGTCGCTCGCGATATTAACCAATCAAACCATGACCCAAGTGGTCGAAACGGCAAACGCCATCGTGAAAATAAAAGAGCAGATCGGGAAGCCTATGACAGCCTGTTTTATGGGCGGAAATTCCGTTCGCGCGGGCGTTGATATTTTGCATGCAGGAAATGTGCCGATGATCGAATATCCCGAAGAAGCCGCGCACGCTCTTTCAAGACTCGCGCTCTATTGCGAATATCTGGAAAGGCCGGAGCCGAAACAATTTATCTTTAACGACATCAATAAAGAAGCGGCTCGAAAGATTCTGGACGATGCTCGCGCGGCGGGCAAGACCGCACTGCCTGAATATGAAGCGTTGCAATTGTTCTCACTTTACGGTTTGCCGATCTTTCCTGTGGAATTGGCACACAACCGCGAGGAGGCTGTTGAGAAAGCGGCGAGGATAGGAAAGAAACTCGTTTTGAAGATCGTTTCTCCCGATATTCTGCACAAGAGCGATGCTGGCGGAGTGTCACTCGGAGTCATACCGGGAAATGCGGGAGATGCGTACGACGCGCTTATCGAGGCGGTTCGTCTAAAAAGACCTGACGCGAAGATCGAGGGCGTACTGCTTGAAGAGATGGCGGAGCGGCGGGGTTTTGAAATTATTCTGGGGTCCAAACGCGACCCGGCGCTCGGAAGCGTGGTTATGGTCGGTTTCGGCGGGGTGTATGCCGAGGTATTCAAGGATATCGCTATCGGACTCGCACCGATCACCGAAGATGATGCGCGGAGGATGATCAGCTCTCTCAAAGCGCAAAAAGTGTTCGAAGGCGTTCGCGGACAGGAACCGCTCGATACCGACGCTCTGGTAGAAATGCTCGGACGGCTTTCCTTGCTCGTCGTTGATCTTCCCGAAATAGCGGAGATCGATATCAATCCTCTCAAAGTATTTTCAAAAGGAGAAGGGTCCTGCGTGCTTGATGCGAGAGTGATACTCATATAAGTAGAAAGTTAAAAGTAAAAAGTTGCCACCGTCAGCGGGCTCTCGCCGGACTGGGGTTGTACCCCTGTCCGAAACGTTTGGAAGCTTCGTTTATAGTTAATCTGGAGCACAAATTCGATCAAAGTCTCCAAACGTTTCGGACGGGGTTACAAACCCCGTCCGGCGCGGATCGTAAATCAAAGAAAACCCCAAGATCTCTCTTGGGGCTTGATTTTTATTGAACGAAAATCGTTATTTTTGCTGTGCTCTATAAGGTACAACTTTGCTAGCTTGGTTTTCGATCTTTTCGCTTGAATAGCAGAACACCGGTTCGAAATTTTCGAACACTCCGTCTTTTGTAGTGCGCAAGACGGCGCAGTGTACCAGCGGATTTTGACGGGCGTATCGCCAGAGGCGGAATATCGCATCGCCGTTCGCTTCCCAAACGAAATCGTAATACTCTTCGCATGACTTTCCGCTTTCCCGAACGGAATCGGTAGAGAGCCCGCTTTCTTGCAGCGCTTTCCAGACGTGCGTCATGGTGTGTGTGGATTCTCTGTCGAGTGCCACGATGACGTATTTTTCGGAAAAGATAGACTGGGGAGCCGTTTTTAGACCCACCTCAGCTCTAGCCGGAACAGGTTTTGGCGCCCGTTTCTTTTCCGGAACCAAGAACAAAATTTTTTGTTTCGGCCGCAAGACGTTTTTTAACCGTCTTTCGTTTTTCTTTGCGAGCTCGGGTCTTTTGGGAAAAGATCTTTTTGGAGCGGGTGCGGATGGCTTGGCTTCTTCCTTTTTTGTCGGAAGCGGTTTTTCGCTTCGTACGAGAGAAAATTTCTCGCCGTTCGGTTTTTCCGCTTGCCTGTTCCGTTTTTCGATCTCCTCGCTTTTTCTCATTTTAAAATGAGGCAGAGCTTCGGATGGATCGCGGACGAAAAGGTTGAAATACAGCTTGGTTATACTCATTAACCGTTCTACCATTCCCCAGCCATCTACCAAATAGAGATTGTACGGAGAAGTTTTTGGCACTCCGACCCCTTCTTCCGCGACGCGGGATACGGGATTGACCTCAGGCAGGCAGTTCCTGACGAATTCGTTTGATGCTTTGTCGGCGGGCTGAACATAATATGTCCATTGCCCAGCGACACTTTTTAAGGTGTTCATATGGCAATCCTCCTCGCCTTTGCTGATGAAAAAATTATGAAGAACACTATATATTTTATAGCACACTCTTGGAAAAATGACAATATTCTTGAAACGTGATATAGTTAAGGCATGCTAATTGATGAAGTCACCATAAGAGTAAAAGCGGGACACGGCGGACGAGGCGCTGTGGCTTTTCAGAAAATAAAATTCGCGCACGGTCCGACGGGAACGGCGGGGGGCGACGGCGGTTCTGTCATTGCGGAAGGTGTTTCCGATCTTGGGACGCTGAATCAGTTCCGATACAAAAAAGACATTTCCGCTAAAAAAGGAATGGACGGACGTTCACAATTCCGCGACGGGGAGGATTCCGAGGACGAGGTGCTGAAAATTCCGGTGGGAACGGTCATACATAATATCGACACGGGAGAAGATGCGGAAATAACTCACGTCGGCGAGAGGATTTGCATTGCGAAAGGAGGAAAGGGGGGAAGGGGGAATTTTCATTTCCGATCTTCAACGAACACCACGCCGAAAGAATTCGAGCCGGGATTGCCGGGGCAGGAGTACTCGATACGTTTTGAATTGAAGCTTATCGCCGATGTCGGACTGATCGGTTTTCCGAATGCGGGAAAATCGTCGCTCTTGAACGAGCTTTCCAGTGCGAAAGCAAAAGTGGCGAACTACCCGTTCACCACTCTTGAGCCAAATCTGGGAACGTATTACGATCTCATTATCGCCGACATTCCGGGGCTTATCGAAGGCGCATCAGAAGGAAAAGGGCTCGGCATAAAATTCCTGAGGCATGTAGAGCGAACGCGCGTGCTCTTTCATCTTGTATCTGCCGAAGCCGAGAACGTCGTCAAAGAATATGAAGCTACCAGAACGGAACTTGAAAAATATAATCCGACCATGCTCGAAAAAACGGAATACGTGTTCTTGAGCAAAACGGATATGGTCACTCCCGCCGAAGTCAAAAAGAAACTTTCCGCGCTCAAAAAGAAAAATAAAAACGCGATAGCGATCTCGGTGCTGGACAATGAAAGTCTCGAAGCGGTAAAAAAGATCTTGGCGAAAGTGGAGAAAGAGAAACAAGTCCATAAAGTCGAAAGTCTATAAAGTCTCCTGCTTCGCCAAAGCTACGCAGGACAAGCATAAAGCCACGACGGACTAAAGCCAATAATAAAAAAGCCGCGAATGAAGCGCGGCTTTTTGGTGTAAATTTACTTTCGTCGTTTCTTGCGTTTTCCGATCAGCGCACTAAGTGCCGCGCGAAATCGTCATGTTGTGAAGTTGAAATCAACAATTTTGATCGCAAAAATAATATATGAATATCTGTATACGAATGAAAATATTATCCGAGCACAGCCCCAGCGCCGGACTGGGGTTGTACCCCTGTCCGAAACATTTGGAGGCTTCGTTTATGATTAATTTGAAGCACAGACTCGATCAAGATCGCCAAACGTTTCGGACGGGGTTACAAACCCCGTCCGGCGATAAAGGGTTGAAACTTATGTAAAGTGGCGGCAGAGTATCGCACGCAATCTGAGCGATCACCAACCAAGTTAACGCGGTTAAATGGCATATGCTAGAATTTGCAGAAAATGGATTTTAGCTTGTGTTTTATGGACAAAATAGCATTGTAAATCGCCCCATATGCTGAAATTTACCGCCCGCTATTTTTTTGTTTTTTCTTAATTGTTTTTTATAGATATTTTTTTATATAAAAGCCGCGCACGAAGCGCGGCTTTTTGGATCACCTATTTTTCTGTATCTTCAAGAAGTTCCATGATGATATGAATTTTTTTTCCATACCCATGCAGGCTCCCCATGTGGCTGAAAATATTTCGAAGGACAGATACGCGATCACTACCGGAGCAGAGATCGAAACCAATCCGTACTTTATGAAAGCGATCATCGATACGACGATGATCAAGATCAGACAAGAGTTGCGCACATAGATCAAAAGTATTTCATGCGTTTCCTCTTCGGAAAATTCTTCCGTACGGGACAAATAATTTGCTAATGGCCGGAATACAAAATATCCCGCGAACCCTCCTCCAATGATCGAGATCAGAAAAGGGGTTAATTGAATGACTGATAATGACATGTCGAATTCCCCTATGGTTATGAGACTATCTATCTTCTTTATACCATTTTCACGTTCGATTGTCAAATGCAACGTTGTTACCCGTAAATTTTGTGGTTTACGAAACGTGGATCCCGGGTCGCAGCCCGGGATGACGTGAAGGGGTTGGCGGCTACAGCAGATCTTCGGGATCCACTTTTACTTTGAAATAAGGAGGCAGACTCATGAGCTTTTCTACCAGTTCTTTGTCGGGCCATTTATCAACGGCGGTTTTTATGATCGCGTTGACCTGATATCGGTCTTTTATTTTTGGAATGAAGGCCGGGAAGATCTTCACGTTGAATTTTTTGAACATGTCTTCGATCACGGCGGCTTTTTCGGAAACTTCCTGATTGGTTCCCTCGAATCTGATCTTGATGATCACGGAATAGGGCGGATAGAAGAAACGGCTTCGGTCTTTGGTTTCTTCTTTGTAAAATTCCATGAGGTTTCCCTGCATGAGCGATCTCCAGATCCGTTCTTCGGGATATCTGGTCTGTACGATAAATGTTTTGTCGGCCTTCGCCCGCACTTCTAAAAGTTTTCTGAGTATTTTTTCATTACTGCGGAAATCCGGCAGAGAAAAGAGCGAGTCTACGGAAACGACGGCTGCGAGCGATGCCTTGTCGACGTAGGGAAGCGCGAATTCGGTTCCTACGAGGATCGTACCGCGCGAATCGCGGAAAGAGGATGATATTTCCGTGCATTTCTTCTCATTTTTTACGGCATCGGAATTTAATTCATACAGAGGAACATTTGGAAATAATTCGCGCACTTCGTTCGCGACGAGTTCCACGCCGACGCCGAGAGGCAGGAGCCGCCAGCCGCCGCAGACGGGACAAGTGGTTTCGGTCTTTTTTCGTTCCTCGCATTTGTGGCAGATGAAAATATTGCGCGTTCCTTCTCGGTGAAGCACGTAGGGGACTTGGCAGCGCGGACAAGAAAGGATGTTTCCGCAATCTCGGCAAGCGGTGAGCGGAGTGACCCCGCGCCGAACTCCGAAGAGAAAGATATTTCCTCCGGACTCAAGCGTTTCCGTCATGGAACGGCGGAGCGGCGCGGAGAGGGCTTTCCAGCCTTTGTCGGACGCTGATTCTTTT